>DATGQR010000634.1:0-5036 GCA_035304105.1 Thermomicrobiales bacterium
CTATTGGACGGAAAGAGCGCCGGGCATAGGCAGCCCGGATGAAAATGGAGCGGCGCATGAGGATCCATATCGCGAGCGTGATGGTCGACGACCAGGAGAAGGCCCTGCAGTTCTACACCGAGAAGCTGGGCTTCGTGCTCAAGCACGACATCCCGGCCGGCGGCGCGCGCTGGCTGACCGTCGTCTCGCCGGACGGCCCGGAGGGCGTCGAGCTGCTCCTGGAGCCGGTCAACAACCCGGCCGTCCCGGCCCGCGAATTCCAGCAGGCGCTCTACGACGCCGGCATTCCCTGGACTACATTCGCCTCCGACGACATCCAGGCAGAGTATGAGCGTCTGACCGCCCGCGGCGTCCGCTTCACTCAGCCGCCCACCGACATGGGCTCGGTCACCGGCGCCATTTTCGACGACACCTGCGGCAACCTGATCATGCTCGTCAGCGGCTGATCCCGGCGGCCTGGCCACACCCATCCGCCGCCTCCGGGCGGCTAGCTTCAAACGGCGCTCGCATCTGCAAGTAAGCACTTGCTATACTCCGCGCCAGCGAGGAGTGGCCTGCGATGGAAGAGCGCATTCTGGAAGCAGCATTACGAGTATTCGCCGAGAGCGGCTATCGAGGCGCGACGACGCGCCGCATCGCCGCCGAGGCGCAGATCAACGAAGTCACGCTGTTCCGGCACTTCAGCACGAAAGAGGCGCTGATCGTCGCGGCGCTGGAGCGGCATGCCGAGCGGATGCGCGAGATTTTGGCCGCGCACCGCCTGCCGGATGAGCCGCGCGACGTCCGCGCCGAGTTGACGGCCTATCTGGAGTTCATCATGGGGGCCACCGCCGCCACCGAGCGCGCCCACCGCACCGCGCTCGGCGAATGGGGCCAGCACCCGGAGATCGACGCGCGCCAGGCGCTGATCTCGCAGGCGATCTTCGGCGAGGTCGACCGCTACATCCAGGCAGCAATCGAACGCGGCCTGATCCGGACCGACGCGAGCAGCGCGGTTATCACCCGGGCGCTGCTGGGGATGCTGTTCGCCGACGTGCTGGTACGCCCCACCATCCCCGACTACTACCCGGAAGACGCGCTCGAGTCAGCGCGCCTCTACTGCTCATTGATATTCGACGGCATCCTCGCGCCGGGCGCGAGCGACGACACGAAGGACTGAAGACGATGGTCGGTCTACTCGAGATTCGCCGGCGCAAGTTGCAGTTCGCCCTGATCGCGGCTGTCTTCGCGCTGGTCTCCTACCTCGTCCTGATGATCACCGGCCTGGGCATCGGGCTCAACGAGCTGGCCGGCAGCGCCCTGCTCAACTTCGACGCCGACCGGCTCGCCTATGCCGACACGGCCGGCAAGAGCGTCATCCGCTCCGAGATGAGCCAGGAGACGGTCGACCGGGTCAGCACGGCCCCCGGCGTCGAGGACGCCGCGCCGCTCGCCTACGTCGCCGCCAACTACGTCATGCCCGACGGCGAGATCGGCTCGGCCGCGATGCTCGGCTACGACCCCGGTACAATCGCCGAGCCGGACGTCACCGAGGGCCGTCAACTGACACCCGACGACACCAACGGCATCCTGGCCGACCGGCGCTTCCTGAGCGAATCGGGCCTCGACATCGGCGATACGGTGACCTTCCAGCTACGGCTCGAAACGGTCGAGATGGAGATCGTCGGCGAGATCGACGAGGGCGCCTTCTTCTTCCAGCCGGCCATCTATGTGTTGCGCCCGACGCTGCTCGACCTCAAGTACGGCAACCTCCCGGCCGACGCGCGCCCGGTCGCCAGCGTCGTCCTGATCCAGGGCACGCCGGAGAGCGATGCCGGCGAGGGCTACGAAGTGCTGGACAAGCAGACCGCCTTCAACAACATCGAAGGCGTCCAGGGGCAGTCGGCGACCGTCACCTCGCTGCAGGTGTTCGGCTACCTGGTCGGCGCGATGGTGATCGGCGTCTTCTTCTACGTCCTGACGCTCCAGAAGATCGGCCAGATCGGGATGCTCAAGGCCATTGGCGCCTCCAGCGGCTTCATCCTGCTCCAGCTGCTCATCCAGGTGCTGGCCATCGCCGCGATCGGCCTGGTGATCTCGATCGGCCTGGCCCTGCTGACCGAGCGCGCTATCAAGGGCGGCGGCGAGATCGTGCCGATCAGCTTCACGACCAATGCCTTCATCGTGGCCGGCGTGCTGCTGCTGGCGACCTCGGCGCTGGCCGCGTTCTTCTCGGGACGCCAGGTGCTGCGGACCGACCCGATCATCGCGCTGGGCCAGCAGCTCTAGCCGCGGGCCACGCCCCGGGAAAGGAAGACGAGCGACCATGCTATCAGTGAGCAATCTCACCAAGACCTATCAGGAGGGCGATCGCGAGGTCCAGGCCGTGCGCGACGTCAACTTCGGCGGCGAGCCCGGCGAGTTCATCGCAATCGTCGGCCCTAGCGGCTCCGGCAAGACAACCACCCTGGCGATGCTCGGCGGCCTGCTGACGCCGACCAACGGCAGCATCAACCTCAACGGCCGCGAGATCACCGAGCTCTCGCCCCGCGAGCTAACCGAATACCGGCGCCTATCGGTCGGCTACGTCTTCCAGGCCAACAACCTGCTGCCCTTCCTGACCGTCCGTGAGAACCTGCTGGTAATGTCGTGGATCGGCGCACGCAAGGACGAGGGCAAGCCGCGTGCCGACCAGTTGATCGAGGAACTGGGCCTGTCGCACCGCGCTGACGCCCTGGCGACCCAGCTCAGCGGCGGCGAGCGCCAGCGTGTGGCGATCGGCCGGGCGTTGATGAACGACCCCGAGATCGTGCTGGTCGACGAGCCGACCGCCAACCTCGACTCGGTGCGCGGTCGCCAGGTGGTCGAGATGCTGGTGCGGGAAACGAAGGACCGCAACAAGCTGACGATCATGGTCACCCATGACCTCGACATGGCCGCCCTCGCCGACCACATCTACGAGATGCACGACGGAGTCCTCACCCCCTCCCACGCCAGCGCCGCCTGAGCGCCAGCCGGAATAGCCGCTGCCCGCGCTGCGACAACCGGGCTGCTGTGTCATGGATGAGTTGGATAAGCCTCAACATATGCATGACACGATAACGGCAAGTCCGGACCAACCTATGCTGTTCGAACTAGCCAGCGAGCTGCGCGGCTATTTCACCTCGCAACAGGCCCAGGCGGTCGGGTATGGCAGAGATCTCCTGGCGTACCACACGCAAACCGGCCGCTTCATCCGTATTCAACGAGGTCTGTATCGCCTGCGCGACTACCCCTCATCACCCGGTGAGGAGGTCATGGCTGCCTGGCTCGCCGTCGGCAAAGACATCGCCGTCGTTTCGCACGACAGTGCGTTGGATCTCTTCAACCTCAGCGACGTGACGCCCAACTCAATGCACCTGACAATCCCCCGCTCGAAGCGATACCTCCAGGCGCCACCGGGAGTCACGCTCCACACGACCGTTGTTCCAGTTCCTGAGGACGAGATCGTGCTACTGGATGGAATCCGCCTGACTTCACCAACTCGCACGATCCTTGATGCTGCCGAAATCGGCGTAGCTCCTGAGCAGGTGGAAATGGCGATTCACCAAGCCGTACAGCGTGGGCTGACTACACTGCAGATGCAGGGCGCGCACGCATCTGAGCGCAGCCAGTCGAATCCAGATATCGAAGAGTGGGAGTGGTAGGCAGTCAAGAAGCGGTCGGTCGAGCGGCGCTCATCCCCACCGGGTAGACGCACACTGAGCATCGGACTACGATGCCCCGGCCTGTTCGTCTTCGGAACCTACGAAGGGAAACTCGACGATGGCTGGGACGCAGGATGCGGTCTTCGGATCGCTGAAATGGCGCAATATCGGGCCGCACCGCGGAGGCCGCGTCGTCGCGGTCGCCGGCGACCCGGTGGACGCCAAGACGTTCTACTTCGGCGCCGTGGCCGGCGGCGTCTGGAAAACCACCGACGCCGGTAACCACTGGTTCAACATCTCCGACGGCTTCTTCAACACCGCCTCGGTCGGCGCAATCGCGGTAAGCGAGTCCGACCCCAACGTTATCTACGTCGGCACCGGCGAGGCTTCGATTCGCTCGAACGTCTCGCACGGCGACGGCGTCTACAAGTCGACCGACGGGGGCCAGACCTGGACTAACGTCGGGCTCTCCGACACCCGCCACATCGCCCGGATCAGGATCCACCCCGAGAACCCGGACCTGGTCTACGTCGCCGCGCTCGGCCACGCCTGGGGCAAGAACGCGCAGCGTGGCGTCTTCCGTTCAAAGGACGGCGGCCAGACCTGGGAGAAAGTGCTCTACAAGAACGAGGGCGCCGGGGCGATCGACCTCTCGATGGACGCCACCAACCCGCGCATCCTCTACGCCTCGATCTGGCAGGCGCAGCGCTACCCGTGGTCGATGGAGTCCGGCGGCCCGGACAGCGGCATCTGGAAATCGACCGACGGCGGCGACACCTGGGTGGATCTGACGCTCAACCCAGGCATGCCGCACGAGGAGAATCTGGGCAAGATCGGCATCTCGGTCTCCCCGGCCAACCCGAACAAGGTCTACGCCCTGATCGAGGCCGACAAGGGCGGGCTCTACCGCTCGGACGACGGCGGCGCGCACTGGGAGTACGTCAACGACGACCCGGCGCTGCGCACCCGGCACTGGTACTACAGCCATATCTACGCCGACCCCGCCGACGAGAACACCGTCTGGGTCCTGGAGCAGCAGTTCCTCAAGTCGATCGACGCCGGCAAGACCTTCACGATGGTCCCGACCCCGCACGGCGACAACCACGACATCTGGATCGACCCAAAGAACCCGGACCGCATCATCGAGGGCAACGACGGCGGCGCGGTCGTCAGCTTCAACGGCGGTTTGAGCTGGTCGACGATCATGAACCAGCCGACCGCGCAGTTCTATCACGTCACCGTCGACAACCAGACGCCCTACAACGTCTACGGCTCGCAGCAGGACAACTCGGCCATGCGCGTGCCGAGCATCGGCTTCTACGGCGCGATCACCTGGAACGACTACAAGGTGCCGGGCGGCGGCGAGTCCGG
>DATGQR010000635.1:0-3250 GCA_035304105.1 Thermomicrobiales bacterium
TCCCCGCCGTCCAGGCTGTACTCGACCCGGCTGATGCCGCGCGGCCCGGCGAAGGCGACCCCGCCGATCTCCTGCGGCTCCAGCTTCCAGACGGCGCGGTCGAGCGGCCGCTCAAAGGTGGACATCGTCTTGATATCGGCCGCGTTGGTCCAGCCGCGCGACTGCCAGAAGCCCTCGAAGTTGTCCCTGACCAGTTCGATGCGCTCCAGCCACTTGCCGTTCTTGATGCCGTACTTGCCGGGCACGATCAGGCGCGCCGGGAAGCCGTGCTTGTCTTCCAGCGGCTCGCCATTCATCAAGTAGGCGACGATCGTCGTCGGCTCAAACGCCTTCTCGATCTCGAACGAGTCGCTGTAGCCGTCGGCGCCGTAGAAAGCCACCCGCGCTGGATTCCCCTCCAGCCCGGCCAACTCCAGGATGTCGGCCAGGCGCGTCCCCGTCCAGACGGCGTTGTCGATCAGATTGCCGCCCACGGGGTTGGAGATACAGGTCAGCGTGGCGTGCTGCTCGACCACGGGCAGCGCGCGCAGCTCGTCGTAGCTCAGCTCCACGTCGCGGCTGGTCATGCCATTGACCTTCAACGACCAGCCGCCCAGCCCGACGCTGGGATCGACGAAGTTCTTCGATACCGTGTAGAACTCACCGACCGGCGTGACCGGCTGGGATATGTCGCCGGACTGCCCGGCGGCCACCTCGGCGCGCGTATCCGCCACGATCCGCCCCAGGTACCCGAGGCTCACCAGCCCGGCCAACCCGGCGGCGGCCTGCCCGATCAGGCGCCGGCGGCCCAGGCTCTGCGCCGGCCGGTCGACATCGTGACCGCCGCCCCTGCGACTCCACGACAACCACAGCCCGATCCCCCAGTGGAGGGCCGCGGCGTAGGCCAGCGCGCTCGCCAGCAGGCTAAGCATCAAGTCCAGCAATTCGCGGTTGGATGCCAGGAAAATGACGCGGGTGCCGGTCGCCACCAGCCCGAAGAGCGCCAGCGATGCCCAGACGACCAGGCCCAGCTTCACGGTCGCGCGCAGCCGCCGGCCGGGACTCATGGCGTCAAAGGCCCGTCCCTCCCAGCGCGCGACCGACGCCCCAACCGAGACGATGCCGAGCACCACGCTGCCGAGCAAGACCGGCTTCGCCCAGACGCCGAAGACCTGCAAGCCGAGCGAGAACAGCCCGATCGGCATGAAGCGCAAGAGCGATGAGGCGATCAGCTCCGGCAGGGTCGGCATGTTGAACAGGTCACGAGTCATGAAGGCGACGGCCAGCATCACCAGCGCGGCGACCGCTCCGGCGAGCGTCAGGCGATCCGCCACGGCCAATCGGCGCTCTGTCGTGGTCGTGGTGGTGGCGACGTGCTGGGACAGATTGTCAACTTCCATCTATGTGCCTCAGAGTTGCATACTTGAGCGTGCGCCTGAGTCGATCCGCTCCGATGCGGGGTTGCCAATCGAACCTAGTGTACGTACACTAGTACGTACGCGTCTCCTGTTCCGAAACTACGACGACGGAGTCTGCTATGTCCGCGCTGCCGAAGCCGCCCGAGGATCTCAACTACCCGTTTGCCTCCAAAGCCCCGACGGTCCGGCTCTTGCCCGAGCAATCGACCGCGAACCCGTTCGGCCTGACGGTCGCGGCGGCCTGGTCATGCTACGGCGCGCGCCCGGCCAAGGTCGAGAACGTCCTCAAGCTGATGGACCCGACGCTCGACGCCGGCGACGAGCTGCGCGGCCAGCGGCGCCGGCGCGCTCAACGGCTCTACCGCGACCTCTTCGAGGCTGGCCACCACACCACCTTCCAGCACGCCAACTTCGTCTTCGTCCTCGACGGCGTCTCTCGGCTGGCGATCTGGTCGTTCTTCCACAATCACCCGTTCTACAACTCGGAACAGGTGAGCCAGCGCTACCGCGAGGTCTCCGGCAAGGTCATGGTGACGCCCCAGCTGACCGAGCGCCAGGAAGCGATCTACCGCGGAGCGATCGACCGCGCGCTCGAGGGCTATCGCAACCTGTGCGACCTGCTCGCCCCGGATATCGCCGACCGCTACGCGCAGGTCTTTCCGGCGCGAGCCAAGGCGCGCGGCCCGGAGGCGGAGCGGCGCATGGCCGACGCCGTCCAGAAGAAGGCTCAGGAGGTTGCGCGCTACGTCCTGCCACTGGCAACTCCGGCACACTTCTATCACACAATAAACGGCCTGACGCTCCTGCGCTACTACGTTCTCGCCAACCAGCTGGATGTCCCCGGCGAGGTGCGCTACCTGGTCAATCGCATGGTCGAGGAGGTCCTGGAGGTCGATCCCTACTTCCTGGGAGCCCCCGACTTCCCGCTGGATCTCGATATCCTGGCCCAGGAAGACACGCTGGAGTACGAGACGCTCCACCACCTGGGGTTGAACTCCCGCCAGGGCGCCGATGAGTCGTTCTTCGAGGAGTTCGACCGCCAGCTCAACGGCCTCGACTCCCGGCTGGTGCACTACGACCCGAACGCTGAGGCGACGCTGGCAAACGCCGTGCGCGCGGTGCTCGGCGTCAGCGCCGAGAGCCTGCCCGACCGCGAGGCGATCGCCCGGGTGCTCGACCCGCGCCACAACGCGTATCTGGGGCACTCGCTCTTCCTGGCGATGAACTCCAAGCTGATGCAGACGATGAACCATGTCGGGTTCACCTTCCAGAAGCGGATCAGCGGCGCCGAGGAAGCCCAGAACCAGCGCCATCGCGGCACCACGTCATCCAGCCCGGTGCTCTCGGCGCACCTGCGACGCGCCCCGGACGTGATCGTGCCCTACGACGTCCGCCGGATCGACGCGGCGCTCGACGAGTACATGGCAACCGTCAGCGCGCTCTGGGAGGCCAAGAACCAGCTGCTCGACGACGGCGTCGAGCCGGAGAAGGTGCTCTACCTGCTGCCGAACGCTCACCGCGTGCGCTTCTACGAGACCGGCACGCTGATGACCTACTACTGGAAGTGGGTCAAGCGGCTCTGCTACAACGCCCAGCGCGAGATCTTCGAGTCCGCCCACCAGGAGACGATGCAGGTGGCCAACGTCCTGCCCGAAATCGGCCGCTACGTCAACGGCCCGCCCTGCGTGCTGCGCAGCAACGCCGGCACCCGCCCGGCCTGTTCCGAGGGCGAGCGCTACTGCGGCGTCCCGGTCTGGCGCGACTACAGCCCGCTGACCCTGGTGGACCGCCGCATTCTGTAGGGCGTGAAACACGGCAAGAGATTATGTAGAGACGCCGCTCCCGCGGCGTCT
>DATGQR010000636.1:0-5180 GCA_035304105.1 Thermomicrobiales bacterium
ACGCCGTGCAGGAGGCCTGGCTGCGCCTGAACCGCTCCGACACCAGCGACATCGAGAACCTGAGCGGCTGGCTGACGACGGTCACGGCGCGCGTGTGCCTGGATATGCTGCGCGCGCGCCAGCGCCGGGGCGAGGAGCCGCTGGCCCCGGACGACGAGGTCATCCCCGACGCGGCCGACCCGGAGCGCGAGGCCATGCTGGCGGATTCGGTCGGGCTGGCCATGCTGGCGGTGCTCCAGCGGCTGTCGCCGGCCGAGCGCGTGGCGTTCGTGCTGCACGATGTCTTCGGGGTGCCCTTCGATGACATCGCCGGCATCGTCGGGCGCACGCCGGCCGCCGCGCGGCAGCTCGCCAGCCGCGGCCGCCGGCGCGTGCAGGGCCTGTCGGAGAGCGATCAGGCGGCGGACGCGGCGCGCAAGCGGGAAGTCATTGAAGCCTTCTTCCGAGCCTCGCGCGACGGCGACCTGGGGGCGCTGCTGGCGGTGCTCGATCCGGAAGTGGCGCTGCGGGCCGACCAGACGGCGCTGCAGATGGGCGCGCGAACCGGCTGGCTGCCGGGCGAGCTGCGCGGCGCTCAGGCGGTGGCCGAGCAGTTCAGCGGCCGGGCACAGGCCGCGCGGCTGGCACTGATCAATGGCGTGCCGGGCGCGGTTTGGGCCCCCGGAGGAACGCCGCGCGTCGTGTTCGGGTTCACGGTTCGGGACGGCAAGGTGGCCGAGATCGAGCTGGCGGCCGACCCCGAGTTCATCAACCGGCTGGAGATCGAGATCCTGGACTAGGCAGGTCAGGGTCGCCGGCAAGCGTGCAGTGCTCTTCAGCCTTGTAGGGAGTGGCGCGGCGTCTCGCGATGCGTACAATCCCCACCTGCATGGAACGAGAACGGAGCGGCGCGCAGTTGACCTGCGCGCCGGTTAGGGGAACACAGAGGGCATGAACGTCGCGTCACTGCGCGCGGATACGTCCGCGGTCGAGGAACGGCAGCGCAGCTACGTCTATAAGCGCACGCTGCTCGTGGTCGTCTGCTCGCAGATCCTGGCCGGGCTGGGGCTGGCGGCGGGCGTGACGGTCGGCGCACTGCTGGCCGAGGAGATGCTGGATTCGACGAGCCTGTCCGGGCTCCCGAGCGGCTTCTTCACGCTCGGCTCAGCCGGGGCCGCCTACCTCGTCGGCCGGCTCTCGCAGCGCTCCGGACGGCGCGCCGGGCTGAGCGCCGGTTACCTGGCCGGCGCGGTCGGCGGCGTCGGCGTGGTGCTGGCCGCGCTGCTGGAGAGCCCGGTCCTGCTGTTCCTGGCGTTCGTCATCTACGGCTCCGGGATGTCGACCAGCCTGCAGGCGCGCTACGCCGGCACCGACGTCGCGACCCCCGGACAGCGCGGCCAGGCCGTCAGCACCATCCTCGTCGCAACCACGCTGGGCGCCATCGCCGGGCCGAACCTGGTCGACCCAATGGGCCGGTTCGCCGACAGCCTGGGCATCCCTGAGCTGGCCGGCCCCTTCCTGCTCTCGATCGCCGCTTACGGGCTGGCCGCGGCCGTCCTGATCGTCTTCCTGCGTCCCGATCCGCTGCTGTTCGCGCGGGAAGCCGCCGCATCGACGGCAGCCGCGAGCGGGCGAGCGGAGCCTGACAGCCCGGCGACCGAGTTCAGCCGCGACATCGCCCTGGGCGCCGCCGCGATGATCATCGCCCAGGTCGTGATGGTCGGGATCATGACGATGACCCCGATCCACATGCGCGCCCACGGCCACGGCCTCTCGGCGACGGGGCTGGTGATCGCCATCCACGTGGCCGGCATGTACCTGCCCTCGCCGCTCACCGGCTGGCTGCTCGACCGCGTCGGCCGCATCCCGCTGATGATCGCCGCAGGGATCACCCTGCCCGCCTCCGGCCTGATCGCCGCGTTCGCGCCGACCGATTCGGTCGCGGTCATCGCCTTCGCGCTGGGGCTGCTCGGGGTGGGCTGGAACCTCGGGCTGGTGTCCGGCACGGCGATGGTCACCGACGCCACCCGGCTGGAGAACCGCGCCGCCACCCAGGGCACGGTCGATGTCGGCGTGGCGCTCTCCGGCGCCGGTGGTGGCATCATGAGCGGGGTCATCGTCGCGTCGACCAGCTACACCGTGCTGGCGCTGATCGGCGGCGCGCTGGCCCTGGCGCTCATCCCGATCATCGTGATGACCCACTCCGCGGCCACACGCCCCGCCACGGCCGGCTGACGCGATCTGCCGCTCTGATCTCGAACGCCGCGGCGGCAGGCGATCCGGTCCGTGACCAAATTAGATTCCAGGGAATATACTTCCCCGGAACCTAATTGCTGCGTTATGACGGAGAAGCATGGACGCGTCACCATCGGGCCGGATCGAATGGCTGAGCGACCTGGTGCGCCTGGAGATCGCGCTCTGGGATCGGGTCGATGCGCGCTTGCGCGCTGAGCACGATCTCTCGCTCGCCCTCTTCTGGCCGTTGTACGTCATCGGGCGCTCCGGCGACGGGCGCCCGCGCGTCGGCGAGCTGGCCGGGGCGCTGGGCCTGACGGTGGGCGGCGCCAGCAAGGTCGTCGACCGCATGGTCGCCGCCGGCCTGCTCAGCCGCGAACCCGACCCCGCCGATCGCCGCGCGAGCCGGGTCGCCCTGACCGATGACGGGCGGCGCAGGCTGGCAGCGGCGAGCCAGACCTGCGAGTCCGCGCTGGCGGCGCTGCTGGATCCCGCCCTCGATCCCGGCGAGCAAGCCCAGATGCGCCAGCTCGCAAGGCGCCTGCTGGACATGCTGCTCGCCGACGAGTCCACCTGAGCCCCTACGCTGCCCGCCGCGCGTATCCCTGGAAAGTTCGAGAGCCCAACGATGCCAATCACAGAGCCAGTTTTTCTGACCGGCCGGAACCTGGCGTTCGACGCCGAGAGCCCCAGCGTTCACCCGCACCTGACGGACCACGCGAGCACGATGGCGCAGGGTATCTACCAGGTCGCCGAGCGCTTCTACACCGCGGTCGGCTACGGCAACGCCAACATGACGATGGTCGTCGGCGACGACGGCCTCATCCTGATCGACTCGCTGGAGAACGAGGAGGCCGCGCGCGAGGCCTTCGCCGACCTGCGTCGCTTCAGCGACAAGCCCGTCCGGGCGCTGATTTACACCCACAGCCACCACGATCACAGCTCCGGTTCGCGCGGCCTGCTCGATCCGGCCGCCGTCGAGCGCGGCGAGGTCGAGATCTACGCCCACGAGCGCCTGCTGGCCGGGATGCACGGGAACCCGAGCCTGGGGATCATGGGACCGCTGCGCCTGGCCTACAGCTTCGGCTGGGGTCTGGAGCGCGGCAGCGAGGGCTGGGTCGAGGTCGGGCTGGGGCCGCTGCTGCGCGTCGGCACGACCGGGCTGCTGCCGCCGACGACCACCTTCCGCGGCTCGCTCGACATCGAGGTGGCCGGCATCCGTGCACACCTGCGCGAGGCGCCCAGCGAGTCGGACGACGAGATCGTGATCTGGTTCCCGGACGACGGCGTGCTGCACTCCGCCGACGTGATCCAGGGCGAATACCTGGCGAACCTGTATGCCCTGCGCGGCGCGGTGCGCGATATCTGGCAGTGGATCGGCGCGATCGATATGCTGCGCGGCTTCGAGGCGGAGGCGCTGGTCTTCGGCCACGGTCGCCCGGTCACCGGCCGCGACGACGTGCGCGAACTGCTGACGGCGTACCGGGATGCGATGCAGTACATCTACGACCAGACCTACCGGCTGATGGCGCGCGGCCTCACGCCCGACGAGCTGGTCGAGGAGCTCTCGGAGCTGCCGGCCGGGCTGCGCGATCACCCCTGGCTGGGCGAGTTCTACGGCAGCGTCGCCCAGATCGTGCGGCAGATCTACGTCATGGCCTTCGGCTGGTTCGAGGGCGACCCGGCCTTCATCGACCCCCTGCCGCGTCGCGAGCGCGCCGCCCGCTACGTCACAGCGATGGGCGGGCGCGACGCCGTCATCGCCAACGCCCGGCAGGCCCAGGCGGACGGGAACTACCGCTGGACTGCCGAGGTCCTGACGCATCTCCTGCGAGTCGACCCCGATGACCGCGATGCGCGCCGGCTGAAGGCAGACGCCCTGCGCGAGCTCGGCTACCGGGCGCTCAACCCCATCTGGCGCAACAACTACCTGATGGCCGCGAAGGAGCTCGACGGCACGCTCGACCACAGCAACATCCGCGCCACCATCCAGCGCCTGGCGAATCCCGACGTCGCTGCGACGATCCCGCTCCCGCTGCTCTTGCGCGCCCTCGCCACGCGCCTCAACCCGGAGCGCAGCGCCGGCCTCGGGCTCGCGGTGGGCTTCCACGCCACCGACACCGGCGCCAGCCATGGATTCGTCGTCCGCTCGATCGTCGCCGACGTGCTCGACAGCGCGCCAGCCGATGCGGACCTTTCCATCCAGGCGAACGAGGCAACGCTCCGCGCCCTGATCTCCGGCCGCCTCCCCTGGCAGCAGGCTCTCGACGATGGCGCGGCGACGCTCGCCCAGGGCCGCCCGGAGGATGCGGCCAGGTTCTGGGACCTGTTCGATCCACCAGCCGCCGAACTACCCGCGCTCGCCCTGCGCTAGACCCAGGTGCAGTGAGGTGGTCCGCCCGTCGGAGGTGGGCCCTGCGGCGTGCTGGCTGCCGCAACTGCGCGCCCGGCACGGGCGGCCGATTTCATCTGGCGGCGGGCCCGAGGGGGTGTCCCTCGCCCTTGCCGCCAGATGGATTTCGCCACGCTGCTTGTGTCATATGCAGCTTTTCATCTGGCGGCGGGGCCGAAGGGGTGTCCCTCATCCTTGCCGCCAGATGAAATCGGCCGCTACTCGCGCCCTGCACCGCCCCGGCGGCACATTGGAACCCGGCCTGCCCGGCGCCTGCATCGCCTGAAGGTGCAGACAACCGTGATGCAAACCGGTCCAGGCGCGCTCCGGAAGGGCTAACCAGCTGGCAGGCATAATCTGGGTCGACCAGATCACCCACAACGCGGAAGGACGGACCATGGGATCCACCCCCGGCTCCAGCACCCGGACCTCGGCGCTCATCGCGGCTCCCCGCGAAGCGATCTACCAGGCGTTCCTCGATCCCGAGGCGCTGCCGGCCTGGCTCGTGCCGGGCGACATGACCGGCGAGGTCCACGAGTTCGACGGGCGCGTCGGCGGCGGCTACCGGATGTCG
>DATGQR010000637.1:0-10443 GCA_035304105.1 Thermomicrobiales bacterium
CGAGACCGGTGCGGGCCAGCACGGCGTGGCCACGGCCACGATCTGCGCCCTGCTGGGTCTGGAGTGCAAGGTCTTCATGGGCGAGATCGACGTCCAGCGCCAATCGCTCAACGTCTTCCGCATGAAGCTGCTGGGCGCCGAGGTCATCCCGGTCACCTCCGGCTCGCGCACCCTCAAGGACGCCATGAACGAGGCCATCCGCTACTGGGTCGGCAACGTCGAGACGACCTACTACCTGATCGGCTCCGTCTCCGGGATGCATCCCTACCCGGTGATGGTGCGCGACTTCCAGTCGATCATTGGCCGCGAGGCCCGCGCCCAGATCCTGGAGGCGGAGGGCCGCCTGCCGGACGCGGTGCTGGCCTGCGTCGGCGGCGGCTCGAACGCCATGGGCATCTTCCACGCCTTCGTCGAGGATGAGGGCGTCGAGCTGATCGGCGCCGAGGCCGGCGGCTACGGCCTGGAGCCGGGCGGCCACGCAGCCAGCCTGACGGCCGGCTCGGTCGGCGTGCTGCACGGCGCGCGCACCTACATCCTGCAGGACGAACACGGCCAGGTCACCGAGGCGCACTCGATCTCGGCCGGTCTGGACTACCCCGGCGTCGGCCCCGAGCTGGCCTACCTCAAGGAGAGCGGCCGGGCCAGCTTCGACGCCGTCAGCGACGAGGAGGCGCTCAACGGCTTCCAGATGCTGACGCGCGCCGAGGGCATCATCCCGGCGCTGGAGTCCGCCCACGCCGTCTACCTGGCCAGCAAGTACGCCGCCGCGCACCCGGACGCCCACGCCATCATCGTCAACCTGTCCGGCCGCGGCGACAAGGACATGCATACGATTGCCGAAGCTCTGGGGGTGACGCTGTGACCGCTATTTCAGCCAACCGCTTGACCGATACCCGCGTGACGCGCGTCTTCGCCCGCGCGAAGGCCGAAGGCCGCCAAGCCATCATGCCCTTCATGACCGTCGGCTGGCCGGAGTTGTCCGACACCTTTCGGCTCTACCCGGCGCTGGTGCGCGGCGGGGCCGACCTGATCGAGATGGGCATCCCGTTTAGCGACCCGATCGCCGACGGTGTGACCGTCCAGCGCGTCAACCAGCGCGCGCTGGCCAACGGCGTGACCCTGCCTCTGGCGCTGGAGCACGCTCGCGAGCTGCGCGCCGAGCACGGGCTCGAGGTTCCTTTAATTGCCATGGGGTATTACAATCCCTTCCTGGCATACGGCATCGAGCGGCTGGCCGCCGATGCGCGTGACGCCGGGATCGATGGCTTCATCGTCCCCGACCTACCGCCTGAGGAAAGCGACGAGCTCCTTGCGGCCTGCGTTGAGAACGGACTCCACCTCATCTACCTGCTCGCGCCAACGAGCACCGAGGAGCGCCTGCAGGCCGTCATTGAGCGCGCCAGTGGATTCATCTACCTCGTCTCGCTGGTGGGCATTACCGGTGCGCGCGAGCGGCTCTATGAGGGGCTGGCAGATTACGTCGCGCGGGTGCGGCGGCACACCAGTCTACCCCTAGCGCTCGGCTTCGGGATCTCCAGCCCGGAACACGTGGCTGCGGCGGCAGGTCTGGTGGACGGCGTCATCTTTGCCAGTGGCATGCTCAACCACCTCGAGACCGTCCCCGCCGAAAACCTCCCGGACGAGGCCGAGCGCTATGTGCGTTGGCTCCGGGGGAGCGATTAGCGGTTCAAGAGGAAACAGGGAGCATTGACGGTGTCCGTCGTTTGCCGCGCCATCCGAGGCGCGACCACCGCCCGCGCCAATACCGCCGAGGATATCCTCGAGGCGACCACCGAGATGATGGAGACGATCTTCGCGCTCAACGACATCGAGCTCGATGACGTCATCAGCGCCTTTTTCACCACCACCCGCGACCTCAACGCGACCTTCCCGGCCGTGGCGGCGCGCGAGCTGGGCATGGATAACGTCGCGCTGATGTGCGCCCACGAGATGGATGTGCCCGGCTCGCTACCGTCCTGCGTGCGCGTTATGCTGCACGTCAACACCGCCCTGAAGCCGGACGAGATCAAGCACGTCTACCTGCGCGGCGCGATCCAGCTGCGCCCGGAGTGGGGCCGCGAGCCGGCCCGGCCCGAGCGCGACATCGCCGGACAGCGCGTGGCTTCCAATTCCTGATTCGCCGCCAAGGCGACAACACCACCTGTGAGGGTCTAAAGGGGTACATCAATGATCATCATCATGAAGCGTGGGCACACGCTCGAACAGCGCGAAGACGTCATCAAACGCATCCGCGAGGAGGGCCTGGACGTCCACCTCTCGGTCGGCGAGGACACCACGATCATCGGCGTCATCGGCGTGCCGATCACCGAGACGCTCAAGTCGGCCATCGAGTCGCGCGACGCCGTCGAGCAGGTCTTCCGGGTCACCAAGCGCTACAAGCTGGCCAGCCGCGAGTTCCACCCGGAGCCGACGGTCATCGACCTGGGCGACGGGGTGAAGATCGGCGGCGAAGAGGTCGTCATCATGGCCGGACCCTGCTCGGTCGAGTCCGAGGAGCAGCTGATGCAGGTCGCCGCCGAGGTCAGCGCGGCCGGCGCGAAGATCCTGCGCGGCGGCGCCTTCAAGCCGCGCACCTCGCCGTACGAGTTCCGCGGGCTCTACGAAGACGGCCTGAAGATCCTGGCCCAGGCGCGCGACGCCTACGGCCTGAAGATCATCACCGAGGTCATGACGCCCTCCGACGTCGAGCTGGTCGGCCGTTACACCGATATCTTCCAGATCGGCGCGCGCAACTGCCAGAACTACCAGCTGCTGGAGGAGGTCGGGCGCAGCGGTAAGCCGGTCATGCTCAAGCGCGGCATGGCCGTGCAGTACGAGGAATGGCTGCTGCTGGCCGAGTACATCCTGGCCCAGGGCAACCCGGACGTCATGCTCTGCGAGCGCGGCATCCGCAGCTTCGAGACGTACACGCGAAATGTCTTTGACCTGACCGCCGTCCCGGTCGTCAAGCACCTCAGCCACCTGCCGGTCATCGCCGACCCCAGCCACGGCACCGGCCACTGGCACCTGATCCCGGCGATGTCGCGGGCGGCCGTTGCGGCCGGTGCGGACGGGCTGATGATCGAGGTTCACCACGACCCCAGCCACGCCATGTCCGATGGCGCGCAGTCGCTCAAGCCCGAGCGCTTCCGTGCGCTGCTGCCCGAGCTCCAGGTCATCGCCGGCGCCATCGGCCGCACGCTCGCGCCGGTGCGCGAACCCATCGCGGCGGACTAGCGCGGCGCGCGACAACCAATCGGCTAATGCGTGAGGGGTGAAGGCAGCCTTCACCCCTCACTCCATTCCGCTCGGAATCAAGGCGCTTAGTTCTCACAGCATCGTGGGAACGACGTGGCTGAATATGCGAACCACGCCCGACCCCTACGGTGGTCGACGGCCGCGTTTCCTGGGTGTGGTCGGGCGATTCCACATGCGGCGCAGCATCCTGAGATTGTCATCCCGAATCGCGAGGCTGGCCGGCGGGCCGGGCTTACAATGGTTCGAGTTCCCTTCGCATCGCAACTTTGGGAGGCCCCTGTGTCCGCTTCAGTGCTCTACATGTCGATGTCGCTCGACGGGTACATCGCCGACCCCAACGACGGGCTTGGTGGCGAGGACGGCATGCGCTTGCATGCCTGGGCGTTTGAACAGGACGGCCAAACCTTCCGGACGTCCGGTGTGGCCGGGCAGTTCGTTGAAGAATTCAACGCGACCGGCGCGGTCGTCGTGGGCCGGCGCACCGCCGAGATCGTCGACCACTGGGGCGGCGATCACCACGGCGTTCCGATCTTCGTGGTCAGCCACCGGCCGCCCGGCCCGACCGTCGCAAATTACCCGCTGGTGACCTATGTGAACGATGGGATCGCCAGCGCGGTGGCTCAGGCGAAGTCCGCCGCCGGAGACCGCGACGTGCTGGTGCACGGCGGGCACTACACCATGCGGCGCGCCCTCGAAGCCGGCGTGGCGGATGAATTGCAGATTCACCACATTCCGGTGCTCCTCGGCGCCGGCAAGCGCCTGTTCGATGAGTTGCCGTCAGCGATCGAACTCGACATCGTCCGCGTGATCGACACGCCGGAGGCCACGCATATCCGCTACCGTGTCCGGCGCTAAGCCGCGCCGGGTGTGGGCGCCGACACCCGGCGCGACGGATGACGCCCGGGGCGATGCTAGGATCTTCGCGCGAACGTTCAGCCGAAGGACGACGAGCAACGAAGGACGGACGACATGACCGACTGGGGCGCCTGGATTGCCGAGACATCGAAGGAACTGCCGCCGGCGGAGCAGGGGACGAAGACGCCGGCCCGGGGCACGGGCGGGATGGTCTCGACCTCGCACCCGCTGGTGACGGCCGTGGCCCGCAAGGTGCTGGAAGATGGCGGCAACGCCGTCGACGCGCTGCTGACGGCGATGCCGCTGCAGCACGTCGTCGAGCCGCAGATGTCGACCCCGGCCGGCGGCTTCGGCGTGCTCTACTGGGAGGCGGCCAGCGGCAAGGCGGTCTACCTCAACGCCAACATCGACCGCGCCAGCCACGCTCCGGTCGCCGCCGACAGCGTGCCCTTCACCCACGGCCTGCGGATCGCTGTGCCCGGCGCGGTGAGGGGGATGCAGGCGCTGGCCGAGCGCTACGGCACCCGCGACTGGGGCAGCTACTTCGAGCCAGCCATCACCGTCGCCGAGCATGGCTACCCGATGTACTCGTTCCTCTACGGCGAGATGGCCGGGGCCTACGACCGCATCAACCATCACCCCTCCGGGCGCGACGCCTACGCCCCGGACGGCTTCATCCCGCCGGTCGGCGAGACCTACCGCCTGCCCGCCTTCGCCCGCGCCCTGGAGCGGCTGGCCCAGCCGGACGGCCCGGAGTGGTTCCAGACCGGCGAGTTCGCCGAGCGCTTCGTAGCGGAGGTCAACCGCACCGGCGGCAAGCTCACGCTAGAGGATCTGGCCAGCTACCAGCCCCGCTGGCAGGAGCCGCTAGCCTTCCGCGCCTTCGGAACCGACTTCCTGGGCGGCCCGCCGCCGGAGTACGGCCCCGCCTACGCCGCCGTCGGCCTCGGCGTGCTGGAGCGCACCGGCTTCGACCCCGGCGGCGACTGGCGCGACGACCCGCGCGCCGTCGTCCTGATCGCCCGCAGCCTCAAGGTTGCCGATGACTACGTCGGCCGGCTGCTGCTCGACCCGGAGGGCTTCGAGACGCCGATCGACGTGCTGCTCTCCGACGCCTTCCTGCAGTCCCAGGCCGACATCATCACCCGCAGCTTCCCGAAGGTCGACCTGGCGCCCGAGAAGCCCAGCCCGACCGCCTACCCGCGCCCCGGCTTCCAGGGGTCGGCCCACACCGACAGCAACCACATTACGATCGTCGACAGCCAGGGCAACTGGCTGACGATGCTGCACACCGTCTTCGGCACGCCCTTCGGGACCGGGCTGGTGGTCGACGGCATCAGCGTCAACAGCGGCAACATCATCTACTTCGGCGGCACCTCGCGCGGCGGCGCGCGCCGGATCAGCACCCCGCTGCCGCCGGTCTTCGCGATGCGCGACGGCGCGCCCTGGCTGGGACTGGGTTCGCCGGGCGCTTCCTGCCACGCCGTCAGCCAGGTGCTGATCAACATGCTGCCCGGCGGGATGGGGCTCTACGACGCCATCGACGCGCCGCGCTTCCGGCTGCGCGGTAACGAGGCCGGCCACGCTGGCTGGCGGCTGGGCACGCTCGACATCGAGACGCGCCTGCCCGCCTCGACCGTCGAGGGGCTGGAGCGCCTGGGGGTCGACCTGGCGCCGCTGGGCGACTACAACTGGCACATGGGCTCGATCCAGGCCGTCATGCGCGACCCGGACACCGGCGCTCTGATCGGCTCCGCCGACCCCCGCCGCGCCGGTTTCGCCCAGGGATTCTAGGGACCCGCTTCGCGCATTGCCTCAGGTTGCCCGTCACAGAGATGAAATTCATCTGGCGGCGGAGCTGAAGGGGTGTCCCTGGCGTCCGCCGCCAGATGGAAAGCGTCAGCTTCAACTGTAGACATGATCGAATCCATCTGGCGGCGGGGCTGAAGGGGTGTCCCTGGCGCCCGCCGCCAGATGACGATTCATCTGGCGGCAGAGCATGGCGTCCCCCTTCAAGGGGGGACGATGCTCCGCCACATGAAACATAGATCTCAAAGATCCCGACGATTTGGCGCTCTCGAATGTCTCACCTGGTAGACAGCCGCGCGATGGGCCGGCCGTTGACGCGCGAACGTGCCTCATGCTAGTGAGTCTGCGTTATAGCCCTAAATCGGGGTGAGTCCTTTCGGGCCGGGAGACGCGGCTGGTCGACCGGCGGTCGAGCCTTTCGAGGTTCGACCGGGACTCACGTGGAGAGAGGAATCCTCTGCTGTGGCACAGGCCAATTCGATCTTGAACGATCTCAACTGGCGGCTCGTTGGGCCGTTCCGCGGCGGGCGCGTCGTGGCGGTGGCCGGCGACCCGGAAGACCCGCTGACGGCCTACTTCGGCGCCTGCGCTGGCGGTGTCTGGAAATCCCGCGACGGCGGCGCGAGCTGGAAGAACGTCTCCGACGGCTACTTCAAGTCCGCCTCGGTCGGCGCCATCGCCGTGGCCGAGTCCGACCGCAACGTCATCTACGTCGGGATGGGCGAGTCCTGCATCCGCGGCAACGTCATCGCCGGGGATGGCGTCTACCGCTCCAACGACGGCGGCGACACCTGGACCCACCTGGGCCTGGAGGACACGCGCCACATCGCCCGCGTGCGAATCCACCCGCAGGATCCCGAGACCGTCTACGTGGCCGCCTTCGGGCACGTCTATGGCCCGCACCCGGCGCGCGGCATTTACCGCTCGACCAACGGCGGCGAGGATTGGGAGCTGGTGCTGCACCGCAACGAGCGCACCGGCGCCGCCGACCTGACGATGGACCCGAATAACCCGCGGGTGCTCTACGCGGCGCTCTGGGAGGCGCACCGCACGCCCTACTCGCTGGTCAGCGGTGGCGAGGGCAGCGGCATCTTCAAGTCGACCGACGGCGGCAATACCTGGGTCGAGCTGACCAACAACCCCGGCCTGCCGGAGGGCCTGATGGGCCGCATCGGCGTGGCCGTCTCGCCGGCCAACTCCAAGCGTGTCTGGGCGCTGATCGAGAGCAAGCAGGGCGGGCTCTACCGCTCCGACGACGCCGGCGAGACCTGGCAGCTCGTCAGCAACAAGGCCGACCTGATGCAGCGACCGTGGTACTACATGCACATCTTCGCCGACCCGGTCGACGAGAACGTCATGTACGTCCTCAACTTGCAGATGTGGAAGTCGACCGACGGCGGCGCGAACTTCTTCGCCATCCCGACGCCGCACGGCGACAACCACGACCTGTGGATCGACCCGCGCGATCCCAAGCACATGGTCGAGGGCAACGACGGCGGCGCTTGCGTCACCTTCGATGGCGGCGTCACCTGGACCAGCATCTACAACCAGCCGACTGCGCAGTTCTATCACGTAACCACCGATAACCAGTTCCCCTACCGCATCTACGGCGCGCAGCAGGACAACACCACGCTCTCGATACCGCATTACTCCGACCGCGGTGTGATCTCGGCGGACGACACCTACCCGGTGGGCGGCAGCGAGAGCGGTTACATCGCCGTGCGGCCGGACAACCCGAACATCATCTTCGCCGGCGGCTACGCCTCGCGCATGACGCGCTACGACCATCGCACCAAGCAGGAGGTCGACATCACCGTCTGGCCGGACGACCCGATCGGCTACGGCGCGGAGTCGATGAAGTACCGCTTCCAGTGGACCTTCCCGATCGCCATCTCGCACCACGACCCTGACGTGCTCTACGTCTGCGGCAACCACGTCTTCAAGTCCACGACCGGTGGCCAGCAGTTCGAGGCGATCAGCCCGGACCTGACGCGCGGCGACCCCGAGACGCTGCGCCCGTCCGGCGGCCCGATCACGCTGGACAACGTCAGCACCGAGTACTACGGCACGGTCTTCGCCTTCGCCGAGTCGCCCGTTCAGCCCGGCGTGCTCTGGGCCGGCTCGGACGACGGCCTGATCCATGTCTCGAAGGACAACGGCGAGACCTGGGAGGGCGTCACGCCTCAGCTGCTGCCCGACTGGGCGCTGATCTCGATCATCGAGGCTTCGCCGCACGACGCCGCGACGGCCTACGTCGCCGCGACGCGCTACAAGCTCGACGACCTGACGCCCTACCTACTGCGCACCAGCGACTATGGCCAGACCTGGGAGTTGATCACCAACGGCATCCCCGACGACGACTTCACCCGCGTAATCCGCGAGGACCCGGCGCGCAAGGGACTGCTCTACGCCGGCACGGAGTCGGGCGTCTACGTCTCCTGGGACAACGGCGACAACTGGAGCCGCATGGGCGGCAACCTGCCGGTCGTCCCGATTCATGACCTGGTGGTTCACGACACCGACCTGATCCTGGCGACCCACGGGCGCTCCTTCTGGGTCATCGACGACCTGACCGCGATCCGCGCGGCCGACGGCTTGGACGCCAACGCGAGCCTGACCGTCTTCCCGCCGCGCAAGACCTACCGGCTCAAGCCTCCGCGGCGCTGGCCGTCGCGCGGCTCGGCGGGCTACAAGGGCTACGTCCAGGCCTGGGGCAACCAGGTCAAGGGCGAACTGGTCCCGGACGGGCGCGGCGGCATCAAGCTGGAGCTGCTCGAGGCCGGCGAAAACCCGCCGATCGGCGTGATGGTCAATTACGTGATCGGCAAGGAGGAAGCCAGCGAGGTCAAGATCACCTTCCTCGATAGCCAGGGCAACGAGATCCGCAGCTATTCCAGCTCGGACGAATCCGGACCGGTGGTCCCCAAGGGCCCCGGCCTGCAGCGCTTCGTCTGGGATATGCGCTATCCCAGCGCCACGGCGTTGCCGGGCACGGAGGTGGCCCTGGGCGCCTACTGGGGCGGCAGCACGATCGGGCCGCTCGCCGTGCCTGGTCAGTACACCGTGCGCGTCGAGGTCGACGGCGAGACCCAGGAGCAGGCCTTCGAGATCGCGGCCGATCCGCGCCTTGAGATCACTCAGGAGGACTTCCAGGCCCAGTTCGACCTGCTGATCGAGATCCGCGACAAGCTCAGCCAGGTCCATGAAGCCGTCGCCCACAGTCGCGGCCTGCGCGAGCAGATCCGCGCCTGGAAGCAGCGCTTCGCCGACGCCGAGGGCGGCGAGGAGATCATCGCGCTGGCCGACGAGGTGATGGAGAAGCTGGAGGCCGCCGAGGGCAAGCTCGTCGAGTCGCGCAGCACCGGCGGCGCGGACGTCTTCAACTACCCGCCGATGGTCAACCGCAAGCTGGCCTCGCTGGCCGACACGGTGGCCTTCGGCGATTCGCGCCCGCCGCAGCAGACCTACGACGTCTTCGCGGAGCTGTCGGCCTACGCCGACGAGCACATCGGTGAACTGGAGCGGCTGCAGAGCACCGAGCTGGCCGAACTCAACCGCAAGATTCAGGAAGCGGGAGTCGCGCCCATCGGTTGACGTTTGCGTTTACAATTCGCCGTATCCGACAGCACGACTGACGGCGGGGTGGGCCGAATCAGCCGGCGGGTGAAGGTGTCGCCCTACATCCTGTTTGCCGTCCTGGACGTACCTCGGATTGACTCGTGTTTTTTCACGAGCCGGAAGAAAGTCCCCTGGTAAAGGGAGGCAACGCTCAAGGAGGAGAACGATGACCGAGCTGGACCGCCAGCAGCGGATTGACCGACTCGTCGAGTGGGTCCGCGCGAATCATCTGAGCCGGCGAGAGTTCATTCGCCGGGCTGTGGCCATGGGCCTCTCGGGTTCCGTGATCGCCTCGGTCCTGGCCGCCTGCGGCGACGACGATGATGACGACGACGAGAGCACCGACGGCGGCAGCACCGAGCCGACGGCGACCGAAGCGGCCGACGAGGGCGACGAAGAAGAGGAACCCACCGAGGCCGACGAAGGTGGCGACGAGGAGCCCACCGAAGCGGACGAAGGCGGCGAGGACGAGGGCGACGCGACCGAAGCGGACTCCGGCTCGGGCGGCGAGGAAGGCGAGCCGCGGCAGGGCGGCGAGATCATCATCGGCACCCTGGGCGAGGCGCAGTCGATCAACCCGTTCCTGACCAATGAGACCGAAGGTCAGTGGCGCTGCAACATGCTCTTCGACCAGTTCGTCATCATCGACCCGAAGACCTACGAGGTACGTCCCAAGCTCGCCAAGGAGTGGACGGCGTCCGACGATGCCACCGAGTTCACCTTCACCCTGCAGGACGAGATCCTCTTCTCCGACGGCACGCCGCTGACGACCGAGGACATCAGCTTCTTCATCCACGGCGTGCTCGAACCCGGCTCGACCAGCCCCTTCGTGGCGCGCTTCATCGATATCGATGGCGCCGAGGCCTACAACAACGGCGAGGCCGACACGATCAGCGGCGTCGA
>DATGQR010000638.1:0-7958 GCA_035304105.1 Thermomicrobiales bacterium
AACTCGGCGTTCAGCTCGGAGGCCGTCATCCTGCTCGGCGACTACCTCTTCGCACAGTCCGCTATGCTCGCCACCGAGACGATGAACCCGCGCGTCGTGCGCGTCTTCGCCCAGACGCTTGGAGAGATCACCGACGGTGTCCTGCGCGAGATCTTCAATGGCCACCGCATCGACCAGACGCGCCAGGAATACGAGCTGCGCATCTACGGCAAGACCGCCTCGCTCTTCGCTGGCGCGGCCGAGATGGGCGCCATCATCGGTGGAGCCCCCGAGGACGCCATCGCCGAGATCCGCGCCTTCGGCTCGGACTTCGGCATGGCCTTTCAGATCGTCGATGACGTGCTCGACTTCCGCTCGACCTCCGACCAGGCCGGCAAGCCGGTCGGCGCCGACCTGCGCCAGGGCACCGTCACCCTGCCGACGATGTACTTCCTGGAGCAGTCCGACGGCAGCGCGACCGCTACGCTCGTCCGCCGCATCGTCGATGGCGAGGCCGTGCCCGACGACGAGGTGCGCGAGGTCACCCGGCTCATCTCTCAATCGACGGCCATCGACCGTGCGCTCGACGTCGCCGCCAGCTACATCGACCGCGCCCGCGAGCGCCTCGCGATCCTGCCCGATCCCCACACTCGCGAACAGTTCTCGATCCTGACCGACCTCGCCGTCACCCGCCTCTCCTGAGCGCCACCCCGCCATTTCCATCCAGCGCGGAGTGCAACCCAACGCGGCGCGGTGACTCAGCCAGGAAAACATCCCGGACTCGGAGCGGCCCCGAGTCCGGGATGATCGTTTCAGTCGGTCGACTGCTACCGCTGGCCGGATTGGGCCGTGATGAGAGGACTAGTTGCTAACCGGCGCGGTCGTTGGCATGTTCTGCTCGTACGCTCGCGCACCTGGCTAGAACGCGATCAGGTTCGTCTCGTACAGGCGCGACTCGATCTGGTGCCAGGTTTCCGCGCCAAACTCCGCCGTCCGGCTGATCTCGTCGGCCAGCTCATGCGGCTGGTCCGGCGTCAGAATGATCGTCGCCAGCCTGTCGCGGTAGCGGTGCTCCAGCGTCTCGGCCAGGTAGCGCACTTCATGGGCGTGCTGCGGGCGCAGGCCGCTGACGACCAGCAGATCGGCAGTCACCGAGCGCGCCATGGTTTGGCGCGACACCCGCGTCGCAATGTCGTACTCCTTGCGGGCGCGCCCTTCAAGCGCCGGCGGCTGAACGCCCGGCAGCTCCACCTGCACCACGTACGAGGTCAACGCCAGATCGCGCCACGGCATGTAGAGGTAAGACCAGCGCGGCAGAAGCTCGATCAGCCGCTGCTGGATGTAGCGTGTGATGCGTTGCGAGCGGCCTCCATCAGCATTGAAGATGACCCACCCTTCGCCACGCCGGAGTCGGGTGTCGACCGAGTCGAAGTAGCTGTCCAGCCGCTCGAGCAGGTCGCGGTCCTGCAACGGTATGCGCTCAATGGGATCGAAGTCGATCATCGATCTCACCTCACCGTGCTCTAGGGCTTCGATGTGACCGACGCGGTAGGTCGCTTTGCCTCTTAGGATCATTGAGCCCCGTCCCGAGGTCAACATCCCCTGAGTCCTGTATGTCTGCACTGCTCAAGTGTATACGCGCTTGAACAACGCTTCAAAGCGCTCCTGATCGACTGCCGCCGCGGCCCCGGCGCGCTCACCATCTCCGAACGCCAGCCGCGTGCGGCCGCGGTGCAGCGCGCTCGTCTCGACGATCACCTCACCCACCCGCAGCTCCACCAGCGTTGGGTCCTCGACGACAGCCACCGCTAGCGGATCGTGCAGATAGACCTCCGGACGCCCACGCCGCTCGAACGCTCGCCGGCAGACCTCACGGACAAGCGCCCCGCCCAGGTCGCCGGAGCCCTCCAGTTCCTGCCAGCTCGCGCGATCCAGCGCCGTTTGATGGGTCACGTCGAGCCCGATCCAGGTCGCGTTGAAGCCGGCGCTGGCAACCAGCGCCGCGGCATCGGGATCGACGAAGATGTTGAACTCGGCCTCCGGCGTCACGTTGCCGCGGCCGAAGAAGGCCCCGCCCATGATCACCAGGCGCGACACCATCTGCGGCAGCTCCGGCTCCAGCAGCAGCGCAACCGCCAGGTTCGTCAGCGGCCCGACGAAGGCGAACACCGCCCTGCCAGCGTGTTCCCGGGCGAAGCGAACGATCGCCTCCGGAGCCGTCAGCGGCTGGACCGCCACCCCCGGCTCGGGCAGCGCCCAGCCACCGATACCGTCATTGCCGTGAACCTCGCCGGCCGTGTACAGCGGCAGCGCAAGCGGCGCGCTCATGCCCCGGTAGACCGGGACGTCAGATCGGCCCAGCCACTCCAGCACGCGTAGCGTGTTCGCGGTCGTGTGCGCCAGCGGCACGTTGCCGGCAACCGTCGTCACGGCGCGCAGCTCGTGCCCCTCCAGCTTGAGCGCCAGGGCAATCGCCATAGCGTCGTCAACGCCGGTATCGACATCCAGCAGCAGCGGCTTGCGTTCCATGCCGCGCTACTTTCGCCGCGCCGCTTCCGCCTCCAGCCAGGCATGCACAGGCGGCGTCTCGGTGATCTGCGACTCCGACACGATGTCGATGAAGCACGGGCCGCCGTCGTCCAGCGCTGCTCGCATCGTCGGCTCCAGGTCGGCCGGGTCGGTCACCCGCCAGGAGCGGAACCCGAAGCCGGCGGCGATCGCCGGGTAATCCACGTCGTTGAAGTCGACCGAGAAGTAGCGGTCGCCGTGGTACAGGTGCTGGAGCTCCTTGATCCAACCGAAGGCGCGGTTGTTGAACTGCATCAGCACCACCGGCAGGTTCAGCCGCGTGATCGTCTCCAGCTCGCCGACCGACATCCCGAACGAGCCGTCTCCCATCAGCGCCACCGTGCGGCCGCGGCCCAGCGTCTCCGCCGCGTAATAGGCGCCAACCACCGCCGGCAGGGCATAGCCCAGGCCGCCGTGAGCGCGCGGGATCACCGTCCAGCGCCCGGGGCGCGCCAGCAGGTACTGGGCGCAGATATACGGCGTCGGCGTGCCGGGATCGGCCACGATCGTCGCGTCGTCGTCCAGCAGCTTCCGCAGCGTGGCGATCACTCGCTGTGGCTTGATCGGCTGGGCATCGGACTCCATGAAGGCCTGCTGCTGCTCGAAATACTCGCGCTTCAGCGCAACCGCCTGGTCGATCCAGATCTGCCGCTCGCCGCTTCGCTCCAGCTTGCCGAGCGCGGCCGTCAGGTCCGCCAGGGCAAGCTTGGCGTCGCCGATCAACCCGACCGCCGTCTGGTAGTTGTTGCCGATCTGCCAGGGGTCGACGTCGATGTGAATCGTGGTTGGCTTGCGCGACTTCGGCGGGATCGTCCAGTTCTGGGTCGTGGTCGAGTCGGTGCGCGTGCCGACCAGGATCATCAGGTCGCACTCGTTGACCATGTCGTTCGCATACGGCCGCGCGCCGTTGCCGCCGACCACGCCCAGGCTCAGCTCGTGCGTCTCGGCGATGCTGCCCTTGCCATTGATCGAGGTGCCCACCAGGATCGAGCCGGCCTCCGCCAGCGCCGTCAATTCGTCCCAGGCGCCGGAGATGCGCACGCCGCCCCCGGCAATGATGACCGGCTTCTTCGCCTTGCGGATCAGCTCCGCCGCGCGCTCGACCGCATCAGCATCGGGCCGCGTGCGGCCGGCCGGCGCCTCGGCGAATTGCGGCACCCCGTAGACCTCATCGGGGTTGACTTCCATCTTCAGCACGTCGGCCGGCAGCGAGAGGAAGGTTGCGCCCGGCCGCCCGCTGGTCGCCATCCGCAGCGCGCGGCGCACCATGTCCGGCGCGGTATTCGCCGTCGTCAAACGGTCCGCCCACTTGGTGATCGGGGCAAACAGCGCCGGCTGATCCAGCTCGGTCAGCACGCCGCGGCCATGCTGGTTCACCGGCGTATCCGAGGTCAGGCACAGCAGAGGGATCGAGGAGCCGTGCGCTTCGGCCACGCCCGGAACGATGTAGGTTGCCCCGCCGCCGCTCGGTCCCTCGCAGACGCCGACGTTCCCGGTGACCCGCCCGTAAGCGTCGGCCATGAAGGAGGCCGAGCGCTCGTCCCTGGTCAGGATGTGGTGAATGCGACCCTCATTGTGGAACAGCGCGTCGTAGAGATCCATGCCGGTGTCACCCGGCAGCCCAAAGATGTACTCGACGCCGCTCTGCGCGAGGATCTCGACGATTGCTTCTGCTACGTTCACCTGCCCCGCCTCCCTCTCTACCTCTTATCGGCTACTCGACGATGCCGATCACCAGATCATTCACATTCGTGCCGGTCGGCCCGGGTGACCAGACCGCGCCGGTCCCGGACAAGAATCCGAACGAGTCGTTCCGCGCAAGCGCTTCGGCCGCGCGCCTCAGTTCACTTTGTTGGATCGTAGCACCATCGACGATCGCGCCCGCCGCCCCGGTCGTGCCGTCGTCGCCGTCGGTAGCCAGAAACGCCGCCGTCAGCCCGGTGGTCCCTGAAAGCGCGATCGCCGCGGCCAGCGCCGCTTCTGTGTTGCGGCCGCCCTCGCCGTCGCCGCGTACCGTCACGGTCATCTCTCCTCCGCCCAGAAGGCAGGTCCCCGGCGGGAACGCCGAGAATGGCCGCGCGTGGTTCGCCAGCATCGAGGCGATCAACCTGCCGCCCATGCGCGCCTCGCCCTCCAGCCGGTTCGTCACGACGGCCGGCCTCAACCCCAGCCTCTGCGCGGCAACCGCCGCCGCGTCGATCGCGCTATCGAGGTTCGCGACGATCTCTGTCACCAGCGGCTCGCCACCCCCACCATCCACGCCGCCGGGCAGCCGCGTGTCGATCCCGTAGCGCGCCAGTACATCCTCGGCTGGCAGATCTTCCGCTCGCGGCACGCTCGGCCCGCTGGCGATCGTCTGCAGGTCATCACCCAGCACATCGGAGATGATCAGGTTCACCACCCGGGCATGGCGCAGCGCCGCCAGCAGCCCGCCACCCTTGATGCGGCTCATTCGCGATCGCACGGCGTTCAGCTCGCCGATCGACGCCCCGGCCTCGAGCAGCCGCTTCGTCACGCTCTGAAGCTCTTCGAGCGACACGCCCTCGCGCAGTGACTCGACCAGCGCCGACCCGCCACCGGAGATCAGGCACAGCACGACGCCGTTCTCCGGCACTTGAGCGGCGAAATCCAGCACGGCTCGCCCGGCCGCCAGCGAGCGCTCGTCCGGCACCGGGTGCGCACCCTGCATCACCTCGATGGCCTCGTGCCCGACGTCGGCCGGCTCCTTCGTCACCACCACGCCGCCGCGCACCAGTTCGCCGAGCGCGTCCAGCGCGCCGCTCGCCATTGCGGCCCCGGCCTTACCAATCGCAATCAGGCGGACGCCATGCCCATCCAGCGCGATCGGCACGCCAGCGACGGCGAGCGTCTCGCCGGAATCATCCAGGTGCAGGGTCTCTCGGACCCGGGCGCGCGGATCGACCGCCGTAACGGCTTCCCGGTAGATGCGCTCGATCTGCTCGCGGTGCGCGCTCATTTGGCGCGCTCGCGCAGCACATCCAGGACGTGCTGGAGGTCCGGTGGCAATGGCGATTCCAAATCAAGCGGGCGCCCATCGGGCAAGGTGAAGCGCAGGTGGCGCGCGTGGAGGAATTGACGCTCCAACGGGATGTTCTGGCGATAGCCGCCGTACATGCGGTCGCCGGCTACCGGATGCCCCGTGAAGGCGCAATGCACGCGAATCTGGTGCGTCCGGCCCGTCTCGATCCGCACATTCAGCAAAGTGAAGCCCGGCAGCCGCTCGATGACTTCGAGGTGGCTGATCGCTGGCCGCCCCCCGGCAACGACCGCCATCCGCTTGCGGTTGTTCGGGTCACGCCCGATCGGCGCGTCGACTGTCGCGCGGTCCTCGGGGAAGTTCCCCACGACGAGCGCCGTGTACTCCTTCAGGACATCACGCCGCTGCCACTGCTTGAGCAGGTGCAGCCGGCTGCGCTCGTTCTTGGCGACGACGATCAGCCCCGACGTGTCCTTATCGAGCCGGTGCACGATCCCCGGCCGCTCGGTGCCGGGCTCGACGTTCTCTGGCCGCAGCCAGCGGAATGCGTTGACCAACGTGCCGTGCTTGTGCCCCGGCGCCGGATGCACGACCAACCCCGCCGGCTTGTCGAAGACAATCACGTCGTCGTCCTCGTAGGCGATCGGGATCAGAATGTCCGCCGGGGTGATCTCCTCCGGCACCTCGGGCACCGGCGCGCGCACCTCGATCAGGTCGCCGTCGGCCACTCGATAGCTCGGGCGCCGGACGGTCCCGTTCACCAGCACATCGCCCTCTTCAATCAGGCGCTGGACGAACGAGCGGCTGGTATCGGCCAGGTGCTCGACGACAAGCCGGTCAAGCCGCTCACCCGCGTGCTCGGGTGCGGCCGTGAGCCGCAGGACAAAGTCTCTGTCGGCCATGACTAATCCTCGTTGACAGATGACATCCCATCGACGCCGCTCGCCTCACGGCGCGTGCGGTCGGATGCCTGCAAATCACGCAGCAGCACGGCGCCGAAGATTAGCACCATCCCGACCATCACCGCGGCGTCGGCCACATTGAAGGATAGCGTGATCGGCAGACGCACCCAATCGATCACGTAGCCCAAACGGATGCGGTCGATCAGGTTGCCGACCGCGCCGCCGATCAGCAGCCCCAGCGACAGCGCGACCACCCGATCCTCGCGGGCGCTGCGGAAAAAGAACACCCCGAGCACCACGATCGCCAGCAGTGCGGCAACCGTCAAGAAGCCCGACTGACCTTGGAACATTCCGAACGCGCTGCCAGTGTTGCGGACGAAATGCAGGCGCACCAGACCACCCAGGTACTCCGTCTCGATGCGGTCGCCGGCCGGGCCCCAGGTGTTCCAGGCGATCCACTTGGTCAACTGGTCCAGTGCGACGACCACAGGGATCGCCAGCCCTGCCGCGATCAGCGCACCGCGCACGCCCGAACCTGCAGGTTTTCCCATCGTTGATTGCACTCGAATATCATTGCCTTGCTGAGGTACTGATGGACTGGAAAAGTGAAGCGGACATTTGGCAGAAGAGTCTACCATGCACGCCCCGCGGCCCCGCCTGCGCCTGGTCGTCACCGGCGGCGGCACCGGCGGTCACGTCTTCCCGATCATCGCCGTCCTCGAGGAGCTGCGCTCGCGGCCGCTCGACCTCGAGGTCCACTGGATCGGATCCTCGACCGGACTGGAGCGTGAGGCTGCGGCCGAGGCCGGCATCCCCTTCCACCCGGTCGCCGTCGGCAAGCTCCGTCGCTACGTATCACTGCGCAACGTCCTCGACTCCGCCCGCGTTCCGCTCGGCTCGCTCCAGAGCCTCGCGCTCGTGCGCCGCTTGAACCCCGACGTCGTCTTCTCGACCGGCGGCTACGTCGGTGTCCCGGCTGTCGTCGCAGCCTGGATGCTGCGCATTCCCTCGCTCACCCACGAGCAGACCGCCATGCTCGGGCTGGCAACCCGGATCAACGCGCGCTTCTCCGACGTCATCGCGCTCTCCAACCAGTCGACGCCCCGTCCCAATGTGCGCCGCTCGGCCCGCGTCGTCGTGACCGGCAACCCGGTCCGCGCCGCCCTTCTCGACGGGGATGCCGACGCCGCCCGCAGCATCTTCCGGCTCAAAGGAGATCGACCGCTGCTTTATGTCACGGGAGGAGCCCAGGGCGCGAAGGCCCTCAATGACGCCGTCGCCGCCTGCCTGGACGACCTGCTCGAGATGGTCGAAATCGTTCATCAGACCGGCCCCGACAAGTTCAATGGTAGTTACTCGGCGCTCAATCGCCAGCGAGCCGGCCTCTGCACAGAGAAGCAGGCCCGCTACCACCTGGTCGAGCGTACCGGGAACGAGCTGGCCCACCTCTACGCGGCCACCGACCTCGTCCTCTCCCGCAGCGGCGCTGGCACCGTCACCGAACTGGCCGC
>DATGQR010000639.1:0-3620 GCA_035304105.1 Thermomicrobiales bacterium
GACGCGCAGGAAGGTATCGACGCGTTCCAGTTCGGCGCAGGCCAGCGCCAGCGAGACGTAGTCGAAGCCGCCGCCGCCGTACTCTTCGGGAATCGGCAGTCCCAGAATGCCGAGCTCGCCCATCTTGTAGAGCACTTCGGGGTGAAATTCCTGCTTGGCTTCCCACTCCTGAATGTATGGCGCGACCTCGCGTTCCGCGAACTCGCGGACCATGTCGCGTACCTGGACTTGCTCGTCAGTCAGCGTTAGATCCAGCATTTCGGATGCCGAGTCCCTCCCGTAGCTACCCCTCGCCCCTCCCCCGATAAGAGAGGCAACACCATCAATGCCTGAGTATATGGGCTTAGTCCTCAAAGGGCCACACTGCCGCCATGCGTCAATTCTGGCGCAGCGTGTCGAACGCCGCGAGCAGCCGCTCGAGCAAGCGCGCGTGGGAGACCGGCTCGATGCCTTCCATCCGCAGGCTGGTCGAGTTCGGGACCACGGCTTCGTCCGCGCTCAGGTTGGTGTTGATCCCCAGCCCGCAGATGGCCCACTGCGAGCGCTCCCCGGAGACCTGGGACATGCAGAGCACGCCGGCCAGCTTGCGCTCCCCGACCAGCAGATCGTTCGGCGGCTTTACCTCCACGCCGAGCCCATAATTGCGCCGCAGCACTCCAGCCGCCAACTCCGCCACGCGACCCGGCAACGCCGACAAGTAAGCGGCGTCATAATCTCCTCGGATGATGAAGGTGAACATCAGGCAGGTGCCAGGCGGGGCGATCCAGGGACGCCCGCGAGTGCCGCGCCCCTTGCTCTGGAAATCGGCCACGACAACCGTTCCGGCCGGAGCCCCAGCAAGCGCCAGTCCCCGAGCGCGGTCCATCGTCGATTCGAGCTCGGCGTGCCACTCGATCTGCCAGGGCGGTAGATCAGGATGCGTAACGATCTTCGTTGGACGCTCCGGCATCCGCCAGGTCCTGCGCCGCCGCTTCCGGTTCCAGTCGCGCGCATCGCACGCGCCGCACGCGGCGCCGCTCGACCGTCTCAACCGTCAGATGCAGGTCTTGAATCTGTACCGAATCACCCGGCTTCGGGATACGGCCCAACTCACGCTGGATCAGGCCAGCGATCGTACCGTGGGCGCGCTCCTCCCAGTAAAGATCCAGCGCCTCCAGCACGTCCTCGACCAGCAGGCGGCCATCTACCACGATCGAGCCATCTTCAGCGTGCTCGATGCGCGGCAGCTCGCGGTCGTACTCGTCCTCGATCTCGCCGACGATCTCCTCCAGGATGTCCTCGATCGTCACCACGCCGGCCGTGCCACCATACTCGTCGACCACGATGGCGAGGTGCACCTTCGAGGTCTGGAGCTCGTGCAGCAGCTCGTCGACCTTCTTGGATTCGGGCACGAAGTAGGCGGAGCGCATCTCGCTCTCGATCGTTGCGTCGGTGTTCCCCTCGGTGACGTACTTGAGCAGGTCCTTGGCGTAGATCACGCCGACGATCTCGTCGATGCTCTCGCCGTAGACCGGGATGCGCGAGTGCCCCGCGCTGATCGCCACATCGACCGTCTCGGCGATCGTGGCTGTCTTGGGGACGGCGACGACGTCCAGCCGCGGCACCATGATGTCGTCGGCGGTCGCGTTGACCAGTGCCAGGACACCGGAGATCATCTCGTGCTCGTCGGCGTCCAGTTCCTCCGGCGCGACTCCGTTCGCCTCTATAGCCGGCTCGTGGGCCAGTCCGTCGTGGTCGGCCTCGTCCGCGCCCTCGTCGCGCCGGGCATACGAACGGCCCGGGCTGCGCTGCAGCTTCTCGACCGGCCAGACGATCGGGAAGAAGAGCCACCGCAGCAGCTTGCCAATCCGCGCAGCCCACGAAGACGCAGTGTCCTGTGGGCTGGTGACGAACAGGCCCGGCATGATCCGGCCCACCAGGATGTGGAGCAGCGTGCCGACGACGACCCCGATAGCCAGCGCGCCGTCGGTGTCCAGATCGAGCGCGGCGTGCGCGATCAGCGCCGTGGCGACGCCAGCGGCGACCATCTGGATGAGCACCATCGACGTGCGCAGCTGCGTCGTCTCGTCGACGTCGGACGCGGATGTGCGAGAGAGCCGGTCGCTGAGCAGTTCGCGGATCGTCATCTCGCGCGCCGTGCCGAGGCTGGCCTCGACCCAGGCGGCAATCCCGAGGAGCGCCAATGCGATGAGCGCGATGCCTACCTCGAGAACTAAAACGGTATCCAAGACTCCTCCAGACGCTATGCCTAGTTGAAGAGGGCGCTGATCGATAGATCTTTGTGGATGCGCATGATCGCCTCGGCCAGCAGTGGCGCGACGGTCAAGACTTCCAGCCTGTTCGTGCGGCGCTCTTCGGGAATCGGTAGCGTGTCAGTCACATACAGCTTCTCGATCGGTGATGCCTCAAAGCGAGCCGGCGCGTCGCCCGAGAGAATCGGGTGCACCGCCGCCGCGAAGACCCGCTTGGCGCCACGCTCGATCAGCTTCTCGGCGCAATTGAGCATCGTCGAGCCGGATGAGATCATGTCGTCGACAATCACCGCCGTCTTGCCCTCGACATCGCCGACGACCTCCAGAACCTCGGCTTCCTCGGGGCTGGGCCGCTTCTTCGAGGCGATGGCCAGCGACGCCCCCGCGCGCACGCGGAAATCTTCGGCGCGCGCCACGCCCCCGGCATCCGGGCTGACCGCCACCAGATCTTCGATTCCCATCCGCCGGAAGGTTGCCGCCAGCATCGGCGTGGCCCGCAGGTGGTCGACCGGGACCTTGAAAAAGCCCTCGATGGCCGGCGCGTGCAGGTCCAGGGTGACGACTCGGTCCACTCCGGCCGTCATGAGCAGGTTCGCCACCAGGCTGGCGCTGATCGGCTCGCGACCGGCCGTCTTCTTCTCCTGCTTGGCATAGGCGAAGTACGGGATCACCGCCGTCACCCGCGCGGCTGAGGCGCGCTTGATCGCGTCGATCATGATCAGCAGCTCCATCAGGTGATGGTTCACCGGATGGCTCAACGACTGGATCGCGAAGACATCTGAGCCGCGCACGTTCTCCTCAAGCTTGACGCGCGTCTCACCGTCACTCCACTCGCCGATAATCGCCCTGCCGAGCGGCGCTTCGAGCACGCGCATAATGTCGAGCGCGAGCTTGCGGTTGCCATTCCCCGAAAAGACCTGGAGCCTACCGTCCATGTTCCCCATTCCCAGCTTGCGCGCTCCGGTTCACGCCCGATCCAATCTGCCGCGCCGGGACGCCGACGACGGTCTTACCCGGCGGCACCGACTTCGTCACCACCGAGCCGGCGCCCGTCTGGCTCCCCGCGCCAAGCTCGACCGGGGCGACGAGCATCGTGTCGCTCCCCAGAAACACGCCGTCACCGATGACCGTGCGGTGCTTCCGCTCGCCATCGTAATTGCAGGTAATCGTCCCGGCCCCGACGTTGACGCCAGCGCCGAGCGTCGCGTCTCCCAGGTAGCTGAAGTGCCCAACCCGCGTGCCCCGCCCAATCGTCGCCGCCTTGGCCTCCACGTAGTTCCCAATGTGCACGCCGGCCTCGATCTTCGTGCCCGGCCGCATGTGCGAATAGGGACCGATATGGACGCCGTCCCCGACCTCCGCGCCGGT
>DATGQR010000640.1:0-4570 GCA_035304105.1 Thermomicrobiales bacterium
GTTGGTGAACATCTCCAGGTCGGCATAGAAATGGGCGTAGGTGTCGGGATTGCCGGGGTCGGAGGAGAAATACACGCCGGCATCGATGGCCTTGATCTCAGTTCGAATGCCGACCTCTTCAAGCGCTTGCTTGATGACCTCCTGTGTTTTCTGGCGCACCGAGTTGGTCGAAGTCTGGAAGATGAAGTTGCAGCTGTAGTCGCCCTTGGAGAGCACATCGTCGCGTTTCTCCCAGCCGTTGTCGGCCAGAAGTTGGCGCGCCTTTTCGATGTTGAACTCGTAGCTGGTGTTTGGTGAAGCGAAGCGCGGCGGCTGGGTCAGCACGTTCGATGTCGGGTTTCCGGTGGGGCCATACAGCTGCGTGGCGATCGTGTCGCGGTCGCAGAGCAGCGCCAGGGCCTGGCGGAATGCCAGTTCGGAGTTGGCCGGGTGCGGCACCGAGATGTGCGATCGCTCGCCGTCGACCTCGACATTTGGGTCGGTGAAGTTGATCATGACGCGCTCGAGCGCCGGGCTCTCCGGCGTTAGCAGCGTACCGACGGCCCCGTCTTCGAGCTCACGCAGGATCTCCGCCTCGACCTGTAGATTGAGGGCGTAGTCGACCTCGCCCGTCTGAAGCACGGCGCGGGCCGCGCTGGTGGCATCGCCTCCGCCTTTCAGCTCCACCTCGTCAAAGTGGGGCTTGCCCGGCTCCCAGTAGTCCGGGTTGAGCGCGAAGAGTACCGTATCGCCGGGCCGGAACTCGACCACCTTGTACGGGCCGGTGCCGATCGGCATGAGATTGAACGGAGCGTCGCCGACGTTGGAGCCGGTGTAGTCGCGCAGGATGTGCTCGGGGACGATCAGGCTCTGCGTGGTGGTGAACGGCTCGAACCATGCCGGTGCCGGGCCGCTGAAAGTGATCTGGACGGTGAAATCGTCGATCGCCTCGACGCTCTCGACGGCATCGAAGTTGGATTTGGTGGTCACTGCCGCGGCGTCCGGGTCGACGACGTACTCCCAGGTAAAGACCACGTCGCGGGCGGTGAAGGGTGTGCCGTCGTGCCAGACGACGTCGTCGCGCAGGCTCCAGGTAACGCTCGTGCCGTCTTCGGCGAGTTGGCCGTTCTCCAGCGAGGGGATCTCGGCAGCCAGGACCGGGACGAGATTGCCGTCGTTGTCGAAGTCGGCCAGGGGAAGCAAGCAGATGCTGGCGGCGGTGAAGTCCTTGCCGCCCTGGGCGAGGTGTGGGTTCAGGATCGTCGCGGCTTGCCAGTTCAGGGTGGTCAGCCGGCCGCTGCCACCCTTCTGATCGTCCGTGCCGCCTTCGGTTGCGGTCGGCTCGACCGATGCGTCCGCGACGGCGGACGCCGCAGGCGCCTCGTCGGTGGCCGTAGCGTCATCTGCGGCCGAGTCTTCTTCGGTTGGCGTCTGCTCGACAGTCGGGGCGGGGGCGCCCGTTGGCATCCCCGCTCCGTCGGCGGGCGACGAGTCGTCGTCATCATCGTCGCCGCCACAGGCCGACAGCAGGCCGGCGACGATTGGAGCGGAGAGACCCAGCGCAAGTGATTTCCGGAGGACGGCGCGGCGGCTCAGGTTACCAGCAGCAATTGCCTGACGCAGAGCAGCGATCTCGGCATCAAGAGTGCTCGTCATGACATACCACTCCCTCGGTCAACGCGATTGCTTCGGGCCACCAGACCGCGTTCCGGCTATCCACGGGGCATTCGAGAGCCCCTTCGGCGAAGCTGTATGGCCGGCGCTCCTCCCTTGTGGCCGTCCTGCGCAACTGCTCGATGCCCGTGCTTGCCAGGGAGATAGCCCGGGCCCGAAATGCCGGTGACGCCTCCGGTGGGCGAGGATCGAGCGACCCACGGCGGCGGAAGTCATCCGTCGTCGTCGGCAGGGATCGAGGCTACTTGCATGGAGTTAGATACTATCATCGAATTGGCACGGTGAATACTGGCCTGGGGCGAAGTTGAACGGGGCGCGGCAACGAGCCGCGCCCCGTGAGCGTCCGACAGTCGTATCGCTGCCGGTACTATTCCTCGAAGTACCAGTCTTCGACGTTCCAGGTCTCAGGAGTCCAGGGCGATGCCGCGACGCCCTGGAGCCGGTTGCTGATGGCCGAGACCAGCGAGCGGTGCACCAGCGGAATCTCAACCACGTCCACCATGCAGATCAGGTCATTCATGCGAATGAACAGTTCCGGCTGGACGCTCTCGTCGAGTTCGACCGTCGCCTGGCGATAGAGTTCGTTGTACTCCTCGTTGATCCAGCGGTAGGCGTTCGGGCCGGACCAGTCGTTGGCCTTCTGGGCGATATCCGTCTCCGGCTCGTCGGACTTGTAGTTCGCCATATAGCTGATCGGATACGGCGTGGCCGGGCCGTTGGTGAACATCTCCCAGTCGGCGTAGAAGTGCGCCCAGGTATCCGGGTTACCTGCATCGGAGGAGAAGTAGACGCCAGCGTCGATGGCCTTGATTTCGACCGACAGGCCGATCTCCTCCAGCGCCTGCTTGATGATCTCCTGGGTCTTCTGGCGAACCGGGTTGGTCGACGTCTGGTAGAGCATGTTCATCTCGACGCCGTCCTTGGAGCGCACGCCGCTGCCGTCCCAGGTCCACCCGGCGGCCTCGAGCTCTGCGGCGGCCGCCTCGAGATCGAACACGTAGGAGGTGTTCGGTGAGACGAAGCGGTCCGGCGCAACGAGCGTGTTGGCGGTCGGCTGGCCGGTCGGGCCGTAGAGCTGCGTGGCAATGGTGTCGCGGTCACAGGCCTTGGCCAGCGCCTGGCGCACGGCGACGTCGGACAGGTACGGGTGGTCGGTGCCGAGCTTCGAGCGCTCGCCGTCGACCTCGGTGTTGGGGTCGGAGAGGTTGACGAGAATGCGCTCGACGCTGACGCCGGGGACGACCAGCAGCGTGCCGGTCTCGGCGGTGTCCTCCATCTGGTTGAGGATGTCAGCCTCGACCTGGAGATTCCAGGCATAGTCAACGTCGCCGGTCTGCATCGCGCCGCGCGCCGCCGAGGTCGCGTCGCCGCCGCCTTTCAGCTCGACGCGCTGGAACCAGGGCTTATCGCTGAAGCGATAATTTTCGTTGATCTCGTAGGTGACAACGTCGCCGGGCTTGAACTCGGTGACCTTGTACGGCCCGGTGCCGATGGGCGCCATGTTGAACTCGTGGTCGCGGGCGGCCGCGCCGATGGCACCCTCGAGGATGTGCTTCGGCAGGATCTGGCCGCCGTAACCAGTAGCGAAGGGCACCATCCAGGCCGGGTTCGGGTTGGCGAAATGGAAAGTCACGGTGTGATCGTCGACGATCTCGACATCCTCGATGACCTGGTAGGTGGCGATGGTCGTCGTGCTGGATTCGGGGTGCGTGACGTATTCCCAGGTGAAGCGCACGTCCTCGGCGGTGAACGGCGTGCCGTCCGACCAGACGACGTCGTCGCGCAGTTTCCAGGTGACGCTCATGCCGTCCTGGGCGACGCCGCCGTTCTCGAGACTGGGGAGCTCGGCAGCGAGGGCGAGGACGGGTTCGCCAGCAGCGTCGAAGTGGATCAACGGCTCGAGGACCAGGCTGGCAGCGCTGGAGTCCTTGTCACCCTGCGCGAAGTGCGGGTTGAGGATGGTCGGCGCCTGCCAGTAGAGGATACGCACGAGGTCGCCGCCGCCGCGGCCCATGCCCCCGCTCTCGGTGCCGCCGGACTCTTCCTCGGTGGGCTCTTCCTCCTCTTCCTCGGGCTCCTCGGTTGGTTCGGCTTCGGTGTCCTCGTCCTCCGCCTCGGTCGCCTCTTCCTCCTCTTCGGCGGCTTCTGTCGGCGTGGGCTCCTCGTCACCCCCGCCGCTCTCCGCTACGGTAGGTTCGCCGGCGTCCGCGTCGCTGTCGTCGTCGTCATCGTCATCGCCGCAGGCCGCCAGCAATGAGGCGATGACGGGTGCGCTCAGGCCGAGCGCCAGCGAGCGCCTGAGCACGTCGCGGCGCCCGATGGTGCGGTTCAGGACTTGGTCACGGAGATCCTGAAAATCACTCATGTGGCGGTCTCTCCTCACTAGGACCGGACTCCTTGGGGCTTACACACCGCCCCCCGACGGTATGGGATGCACCAAGATATACGTTCCACTCAAGCTCATGGACTTATCGCAGGTTATCAGAAAGGGTTACCGCGATCAATCGGTAGGTTTGCGTAGGTTTCGGATTTCTTTAGAGTAGAGCAGCAAGGCGGCCGCGAAGCTGGAGGAGATGAGCGCGCCGATAGCGACGGCCCACTGCGGGCTGAAGATGTCGGCGAACACACCAAGTGGCAAGCCGCCCAGGGCATACCCACCGAAGGCGAGCATGTACACCCCGGTGGCGCGGCCGCGCACCTCGTCGGTGACCTGGAGCTGAAAAAGGGTGTTGTTCAGTGACTGGAAGGTCGAACCGCTCATACTGCCGACCATGATCGCCGGGATCGTCAGGTATATCGAAGACGAGAAGGCGATCACCAGGACGATGCCGCCATAGGCGATTGTGGCCAGCAACACGAACAGGCCCAAGGGTCCGATTTGCGATGCCTTGCCGGTCAACAAGCCGCCGGCGATTGC
>DATGQR010000641.1:0-5598 GCA_035304105.1 Thermomicrobiales bacterium
TGCTGCGCGCCATCACCCTGATGGCCGGGACGATCAACGCCTGCTGGACAGCCTGGATGGTCGCCTTCATCCTGCACGCGCTGGCGCCAGGGCCGATGGGGCTGGACGAGTGGCGGCTGGGACTGCTGCTGGGCGCGGACGGCATCGGCGGGGCCATCGGTGTGGCCTCGGTCGGCTTCGTGCTGGCCCGCATGGGGCGCCGCTGGGCGATCGGTATCAATATCGCCGGCAACGCCCTGATGTACCTGGCGCCGCTGGTCACGCCGAATGTCTGGCTGATCGGCATCGCGATCGCCATCGGTGGCATTGGCGCGCCGCCCTGGGGCGTCGTCACCCGCACGCTCCAGCAGCGCACCGCGCCGGACCACTTGCTCGGCCGCGTCTCGGCGGCCTATCGCATGATTGCCCACGGCGCGAACGCAGTCGGCACGGTGATCGGTGGCCTGGCCGCCGAACTCTGGGGGGTTGGATGCCGTTTTTCTGGGCGCCGGGCTGCTGACGCTGGCGATGTTCCTCCCGTTCCAGCGCGCCATCACCTCTCGGGCCTTTGCCGCCGGAGAGCCACGGCCGGCCTGATGTGAGCGCGCAGCGTTGCGGACCGGTACCCAAACGGGAACCGAGCCCGGTTTCGATTGGGGGTGGAGACAAGCTCCACCCCTACGACCGTCGAACGGGCCGCCTATCTCGATGCACGCGGGGGAGTTTCATCTGGCGGCAAGTGCCAGGGGCACCCCTTCGCGCTTGCCGCCAGATGAACCGGGCGCTCGTCTCGGCTTGATCCGGCCGTCTACGCCTTCAGCAGCGACGTGCCAGTCATCGCCAGGGGCGGCGTCAGACCCAGCAGGTCGAGCAACGTCGGGGTGACGTTGGCGAGGCGGCCGCCGTCGGTCAGTTCGACGTTCGCGAGTTCGTCGGAGTCCGACACCAGGATGCATGGGACCGGGTTGGTCGTGTGGGCGGTCATTGGCCGGGTTGTGCCGGGCACGAGCATCTGCTCGGCGTTGCCGTGGTCGGCGATGACCAGCGCTGCGCCGCGTGCCGCCAGCGTGGCGCGGATGACGCGCTCCAGCTGGCGGTCGACCGCTTCGCACGCGGCCACGGCGGCCTCGATGATGCCGGTGTGGCCGACCATGTCCGGGTTGGCGAAGTTGATCACGACCAGATCGAAGTTGCCTCCCGAGATCGCGGTGATCGCGCCGTCGGCGACGCCCTGGGCGCTCATCTCCGGCTGCAGGTCGTAGGTGGCGACCTTCGGCGAGGGCACCATCGCGCGCTCCTCGCCGGGGAAGGGCGCTTCCCGCCCGCCATTGATGAAGTAGGTGACGTGGGCGTACTTCTCCGTCTCGGCCGTGTGGAACTGGCGCAGGCCGGCCTCCGAGACCACCCGCGCCAGCGGGTACTCGACGCTGATCGGCTCGAAGGCGTAGCGGATGTCGAGCGCGTCGCCATAGGGCATCATGCCGACGTAGGTCAGGCCGGCTGGCCGGTCGCTGAAGTCCGCGCCTTCCGGGGGCGGCCCTATTAGCGCCTGGGTGATCTGCCGCGCGCGGTCGGCGCGGTAGTTGAAGAAGATCACGCTGTCGCCCGGCTCGATCGTCGTCGGCGCGCCGCCTGGGCCGGGTATGGCTAGCGGCTCCATGAACTCGTCGGTGACCGCGTCGTCGTACTTGGCGCGCACGGCGGCGACCGGGTCCGGCGCACGTTCCCCCTTGCCGTGGACCAGCAGGTCGAAGGCGCGGCGGGTGCGCTCCCAGCGGTGGTCGCGGTCCATCGCGTAGTAGCGCCCGACGACCGACGCGATTCGCCCAATGCCGTACTTCACCGTCGCCGCCTGGACCTCTTCGAGGTAGCCAGCGCCGCCGGTCGGCGACGTGTCGCGGCCGTCAAGGAAGGCGTGGATGGCGACGTCGGCGATGCCCTGGCGCGCGGCCAGGTCGAGCAGGGCGCGCAGGTGGTCGATATGCGAGTGGACGCCGCCGTCGGAGACCAGCCCCATGATGTGGAGCGGCCGCGCGCGGCGCCTGGCGTTGTTGGTCGCGGCCAGGAAGGCCGGGTTGGTGAAGAAGCGGCCCTCCTCAATCTCGACGTCGATCTGGCGGATGGCCTGGTTGACGATGAAGCCGGCGCCGATGTTCAGGTGGCCGACCTCCGAGTTGCCGATCTGCCCGTCGCGTAGCCCGACGTCGGTGCCGCTGGCCCGCAGCGTCGTCTTCGGGTAATCGCTCCACAGGTGGTCGAAGCACGGCGTCTGGGCGAGCTCGACGGCGTTGCCGGGGGAGGGTGGCTCCAGCCCCCAGCCGTCGAGGATGACCAGCACTACCGGTCCGGGCACGCGTCGTTCTCCAGTCAACGTCTTCTAACCTGCTTCCTTACGTGGACATGATCGCGCCGCGGGACGCCATGACCCGCGATGGGCGCGGCAACAGTTGTCACCGGCTGGTTATCTTCCCTTCGAGCCGCGCGATGCGGTGCGCGAAGGCGCTCATCGCCTTGCGGTTCCCCGCCAGCCGCGCGGCGTCGCGGGCGCGCAGCGAGATCTCGAGCGCCGCCAGGTAATCGCGCCGGGCGTGCTCGTAATACTTGGCCAGCTCCTCGGCCGCGAATAGTCTGATCTGCCGGTCGCGGTCGCGCAATGCCCCGGCCAGCGTGGGTGCGATCTCGGCGACCTGCCCGGCGCGCTTCATCAGTGTCGTCGCCTCGCGCAGCGCCGCCAGCCGCAGCCCGTCGGGCACGCGCTCATCCTGCCAGCCGTCGAGCAGCTCGCGCACGGCCTCGCGCTGTCCCTGGCGCAGGCGCGCCAGCCCCGCGGCCAGGCGGTCGGCCGGGTGCGCGTCGATCGGAATGCCGGCCAGGTGCGCGCCGACGATGCCCGCCAGCCGCGCCAGCGAGACGATGTCGTGGCGGTTGTGCTCGATCACCGGGATCAGGTCGCGGGTCGCGCGCTGCCGCAGGTAGTTGAAGTAGATGCTGGGGATCAGCCAGCCGGGCGCGTCGGACTCGCGCACGACGCCCAGTACAGCGCGCTCGAGCGTGCCGAGCGAGCAGCTCTCCAGCCGGTGTCGCCAGATTGCCCGCGCCGGATGGAGCAGGTCGAGGTGGTCCTCGGGGCAGGCGAACTCCTGGCGGTGCATCCGGAAGCGCGTCTCGATCAGCGGCATATCGAAGGTACGCCCATTGAAGGTGGCGATGGCGTCGAACTCGTGAATCAGCCGGGCGATCTGGGCCAGCAGCGCCGGCTCCTCACCGGGGTGGCGCATGAAGTACTGTCGCACCCGGAAGCCGCTGGCCTCGAACCAGCCCAGCCCGACCAGGAAGGCGTAGGTGCCCGTGCCCCCGGCCAGGCCGGTCGTCTCGGTGTCGATGTAGATCCGCGCCTCGGCCGGCGCGCGGCTGGCGCTGGCGATCAGCTCGCGGGCGCGCTCGATCTCCTCGCCGGCGTAGAGCCGGTCGAACATCGCCACCGCGCCGGCAGCGTCGCGGACGACCGTGCCGCCGGGCGGGAGCGGCCACTCGTCGACTGCCGGCTCCGGGCGCGCGGGCGCGGCGGCCGGGCCGGCGAGCGAGCGATAGCGGTCGGCGAAGCTGCGGCTGCTCATCATGGGGCGATTGTACGTCCACTCCCCGAAGTTGACACCGCGCGAGCGGCGTCCCTAGAATCCGGCGGCGGTCCGACGCTGGTATCGGACGTTGACACTATGTAAGGAAAGTAGAGAGCATGGCGTACAAGGTCACACTCATCCCTGGCGACGGTATCGGCCCGGAAGTCTCCGAAGCCACACGCCGCGTGCTCGACGCATCTGGAGTCGAATTCGAGTGGGATGTCCAGATCGCCGGCATGACGGCGCTGGAGGAGAAGGGTCAGCTCCTGCCGAATGAGGTCCTGGAGTCGATCAAGGCCAACAAGGTCGCGCTCAAGGGGCCGCTGACGACGCCGATCGGTTCCGGCTTCCGCAGCATCAACGTGGCCCTGCGCCATTCGCTGGATCTCTATGCCAACCTGCGCCCCTCGCGCACCTTCAAGGGTGTGCGCTCGGTCTTCGACGACGTCGACCTGGTGGTGGTGCGTGAGAACATGGAGGACCTCTACGCCGGGATCGAGTTCGACACCGGCACCGAGGAGGCGAAGGACGTCATCACCAAGATCAACCAGTACGCCGACCGGCCGGTCTCCGACACGGCGGCGATCTCGATCAAGGCAATCACGCCGGAGAACTCCGAGCGCATCGTGCGCTTCGCCTTCGACTACGCGCGGCAGAACGGCCGCAAGCTGGTGACGGCCGTCCACAAGGCCAACATCATGAAGTACAGCGACGGCCTGTTCCTGAAGGTAGCCCAGGAGGTCGCCAAGGACTACCCGGATATCGAGTTCAACGACCGCATCGTCGACAACATGTGCATGCAGCTCGTCCAGCGGCCCGAGGCCTATGACGTGCTGGTGATGCCCAACCTGTACGGCGACGTGCTGAGCGACCTGACCTCCGGCATGATCGGCGGCCTGGGCGTGGCGCCGGGCGCCAACATCGGCACGCACGCGGCCATCTTCGAGCCGATCCACGGCAGCGCGCCCTCGCACGCCGGCAAGAACGAGGCCAACCCGACGGCGATGCTGCTCTCCGGCGTGATGATGCTGCGCCACCTGGGCGAGCAGGAGGCCGCCAAGCGTGTCGAGGACGCCGTCGCCGCAGTGATCGCCGAGGGCGAGGCCGTGACCTACGACCTGCGCCAGGACCGCGACCCCTCCAAGGCCGCTGGCACCTCCGGCATGGCCGACGCCATCATCGCCAAGCTTCAGGCCGCCTGAGCGGGTTCATTAGCTCGACAAATCGACGGGGCGGAGCTGGTCTCCGCCCCTCATCGTCTGCGGATGGTCACGCCTGATTATTCGGACGCGCTTCTATTGGTGGAGACAGGCGCCACCCCTACGGGTGTGGCGCTCCCAGCCGGTCTTGGACTGCGCGGAGGCGGTAGGCGGCGCTGCTATAATTAGGGGTGCATTGCCGGCGTAGCTCAACGGCAGAGCAACTGTTTTGTAAACAGTAGGTTATGGGTTCGAATCCCTTCGCCGGCTCCGCGTTCCCCTCAACATACGTTCCGGTGCAACGATCAGTGGTGAGACGCCGCTGCAAGTCTGACGGCGTTCGACGCTGCTGGCTCGACTTAGCGCATATCGGGATCAAAACGATCACGGATCTGGTGGCGCCAGGTTTGAGTTCGCAGCCAGCCTATTGGACGCTTCTGACGACGAGATTACGGAACTCGAATACACCCTCGTTGCGCGCGTCTCTATTGGCTACCAGAACAGCAGCTGATCCTGCTTCCCGTCCCGTATGCTCTACCGTCCAGAGCGTCGTCCCATTTACCATGAACCAGAACCGGTCGCCGCGCGCAATGATCTGCAGCGCTGTCCAGTCGGTTGGTTTCGGGATACCAGGCGGTGATTGAAGGCCCATCAGGGGGACCGCACGCCACCTTCCTTCGTCCGTAAGATACCGATACTCTGCCCAGACGAATCCAGTTGCGCCTGACATGCAGAGTCGGTAGTAACCGCTGGCTACATCGAAACGGGTTGCAAGGCAGCCGTCGGACGCTGCCGGGGCG
>DATGQR010000642.1:0-2481 GCA_035304105.1 Thermomicrobiales bacterium
CTTCATCATGCCGGGCCGCGCGCCCAACTGCACCCCGAGCGAAACGCAGGTGGACCTGGGCAGCGGCGCCGGCGCGGCAGGGCTCGAAGCGCGCATCGCGGCGCTGGAGATTCAGGTGCCGGACTGCCTGTCGGCGCCGGAGGAGCATCTGGCGCTGTTCAGCGGCTGCAATGTCCAGATCGTCAACGGGGAGGGCGACACCGAAACGACCAACGAGCTGGGCAACCTGATCGTGGGCTACAACGAGAACGAGTTTGGAGCTAGCCGCAGCGGCTCGCACAACCTGGTGGTTGGCGACCATCACGAGTACAGCAGCTTTGGAGGCTTTGTGGCCGGGGTGGCGAATACGATCGTGGGCCAGTATGCCAGCGTGAGTGGCGGCGAGGGCAACACGGCAAGTGGTGACCACGCCAGTGTCAGTGGGGGCTACGGCAACATAGCGAGCGCCAACCACGCAAGTGTGAGTGGTGGTTTTGATAACGTCGCCAGCGGCCTTGGCGGCTCGAGTGTCAGCGGTGGCAACCTCAATGTGGCGAGCGGCCCGTACGCCAGCGTCAGCGGCGGAGTCCGAAACACTGCGAGTGACTGGTATTCCAGCGTCAGCGGTGGCATCGAGAACGTCGCGAGTCAGTTCTATGCCAGCGTAAGTGGTGGCTCCAACAATGAAGCGAGCGGCGCTGCCGCCAGTGTCGGTGGCGGGAACGGGCAGATTGCCAGCGGCGCCTACCAGTTCCTGCCCTGACGTGAACGGGGGAAGCTGCCCCGTGCTGCCCCGTGACGAGGGGCTGACAACCCGAGTGTCATGAGCGAGGCGCGCCAACCACGGCGCGCCTCGCCGCGTTTCTCGATCTCTTCGTCCGGCCAGCGTAGCCCGGCCGCGGGCTTCGCCGGGCGCGCTCTCGACCGCCAGCGCGCGATTCCCGCCCTCCCGGGATCGAATTTCCACCAATTTTCGAAATTGCCCCCGAAAACCCCGACGATTTGGACCCCTCAAATGGCTCATATAGGTAGAGGGGTCGATCACCGGGATCGACCCGCCACCTGAGAGGACGTGCCATGCAGGACCTGCATGTCGTTCAACCGCCCGGCGAGGGCGACCCCGAGCCGGACATCGTGCCCGGCGCGCCGGATAGCGACCCGGCCCCGCCGGCCGACGCCGAGCCCGGCCAGCCGCCGGGCGAGCCAGCCGCCGAGGGGCCCGACGAGCTGGAGATGGTGCGTGAGCTGATCCAGCGCGCCTACCCGGATGTGGTGCCGGAGCTGCTGGCCGGGGAGTCGGTCGCGGCGCTGATGGCGAGCCTGCCGGCGGCCCGCGAAGCCTACGCGCGCATCGCGTCCGGCCTGCGCGACCAGGCGCCGGCGCCGCTGCCCACCGGCAGCGGCCGCCGCCCGCCCTACGACCCCGACACCCTCCCCCCGGCCGTCAAGATCCGGATCGGGCTGCGGGGATTAGGGAACAGGGAATAGGGACAGACGGCCCTCACCCCCCGGCCCCCTCTCCCACTGCTCCGCTTCACTCCGCGGGGAGAGGGGGAGCTAAGACAGCGCGAGCTTGATCGCTAGCTGTGACGTCACATGAGGGCGCCCCGCTCTCAGGATTGGGAGAGGGGGCTGGGGGTGAGGGCTCACCCACCAACGAAATGAAAGGAAAACATCACGATGGCGATGTCGATGGTTGAAGCTGCGAAGCTGACTGATGATCTGATGCTGCGCGGGGTGATCGAGACGGTCGTCTCGGAGAGCAGCGTGCTGGCGGTGCTGCCGTTCATGGAGGTGACCGGGACGGCGGTGACCTACAACCGGGAGAACACGCCCCCGGCGGTCAACTGGCATGACGTGGGCGATAGCTGGACGGAGAGCACGCCGACGTTCACCCAGGTGACGGCGACGCTCAAGATCCTGGGCGGCGACGCCGACGTCGATAACTTCCTCCAGCAGACCTACGCCGACCCGCACGACCTCGAGGCCGAGGTGATCAGCCAGAAGGCCAAGGCGGTGGCCTATGAGTTCTCGCAGACCTTCTACGACGGCGACTCGGCGGCCAACCCGCGCCAGTTCGACGGGCTGGCGAACCTGGTTACCGCCGGTCAGTCGCTGGAGATGGGGCCGAACGGCGCGGCGCTGACGCTCGACAAGCTGGACGAGCTGATCGACCAGATCAAGCCGGGCCGGCCGGACGCGCTGTTCATGGCCAAGCGCACGCGCCGCAAGCTCTCCAGCCTGCGGCGCAGCTCCGGCAACCTGCTGGAGACCGACGTCGACCAGTTCGGCCGCCGGGCGCTCTACTACGACGGCATCCCGCTGCTGGTGGATGACTTCATCCCGACCAACGAGGTGCAGGGCACCTCCGGGCCGGTGTGCTCGTCGATCTACGCGGCGCGCTTCGGCCGGCAGGGGCTGATGGGCCTGCAGAACGGCGGCATCCAGGTCGAGCGCGTCGGCGAGCTGGAGACGAAAGATGCCACTCGGACGCGCATCAAG
>DATGQR010000643.1:0-5745 GCA_035304105.1 Thermomicrobiales bacterium
AGGATCAGGCGGCAGCCTGGTTCGACGGCGTCTTCCCGATCGACGCGGGCCGGGCAGAGGCGTGGTTGAAAGAGGAGCTCAAGGAGTTCACCTATCGCAAGATCCTGCTGATCGCCGTGCGCGGCGACGGTGAGGAGGTCATCGGCGGCGTGGTCGTGCGCAGCAACCGCCGGCACGCCGATGTTGCCATTCACATGGCGCCCTGGCTGCCCGATGCGGACGATCTGCGCGGTGAGATCGTCGGTCTGCTGGTGCGCTGGCTGCGGGATGAGTCGGAGCACATTACGACGACGGCTCATTTCGCGGAAGACTGGCCGGCGACGATCGCGGCCGCAGATGCTGCCGGGATGATCCAGATGGCGCGCATTCGCCAGTGGTATGCCCGTCCCGGCGGGCGGGCCGACCAGCTGATCTACCAGGCCTTGCGGCCCTTCTGGAGCGAAGCGGAGGCGGGCGATGCGTAACCCGATCCTCGTTGGCGAGCGCATCTACCTGCGCCCGCTCGAAACCGACGATGCCGAGATCATGGCCCGGGGCAGCGCGCTGGAGCCGGACGTGATGATGGATGGGATGCGCATCCCACTCAGCCCGGTCACGATGGAGCATTGGGTCCGCGACCTGCACGAGCGCCAGCCGCCAGCGACGATCTTCCTGGCAGTCTGTCTGATCGAGGATGACCGCTTCATCGGCTCGGTGGGCTTGATGGGCATCGACTACGTCAACCGCACCGCCGAGACCGGCAGCTGGATCGATGATGCCGAGTTCCGGAGCCGCGGCTACGGAACCGAGGCGAAGATGCTGTTGCTCGAGTACGCCTTCGACCGGCTCCATCTGCACGCGCTGGTCTCACACGTCTGGGAGCTGAACACGCGCTCGTCGGCCGCGCTGGCCAAGCAGGGCTACCACCCGGCCGGCCGCCTCAAGTGGGACGAGCTGAAGGATGGCGTCTACCACGATATATTGCTCTTCGATGTCCTGCGCGATGAGTGGCTGACTGCCCGCGAGCGTTGGAGGCAGGAATACGCGTCCGTACGCCCCGAGTCCTGACGAATCGCGTGAATGTGCCGCGAATTGGCCCGGGAAAGCGTAACGGCGCACGGGCCCCGCTCGCGGCGGTCTCCTACTGTTGGATACACGGTGGCAACCGCCGCCGGCGACCTTGGCACAGCACTGTAGGAGGCAAGCAGATGGTTGACAAGCGCATCGACGGCGCGAAGGACAAGGTGAAGGGCAAAGCCCGCGAAGAATGGGGTAAGGCCACTGGCGACCGCTCCGAGGAAGCCAAGGGCAAGCTCGAGCAGGCCAAGGGCAAAGTCAAGGACAAGGTCGGCGAGGCCGAGGAGCGCCTCAAGGACAAAGACAACGCCGACGACAAGTAGCCCTCCCATCCGGTCCTAGACATAAAGTAAACGGCGGCCGGGCGCGATCAAGCGCCCGGCCGCTGGTCGTTTCGGGGATCGGTCATCCGGCTAATCGCGAGGCTGAGCTTCGGCGAGGATGCGGTCGATGAAGGCGTCCGCCGAGCCGAGGTAGCTGGCCTCGTCGCGCAGCGCGTCCCAGTCGAGGTCGGCGTCGACGCGCTCGCGAACGACCTCGACGAGGTTCCGGCGTTCGGCGAGCGCAGTTCGAACGGCCGCCTGGATGATGCGCTTGGTCTCGGTGCTACCGAGATGCGGCGCCAGGGCGAGATTGAGCGCCTCGGCCAGCAGCAGGCCGTTGGAACTGTCCAGGTTGGCGCGCATCCTGTCCGCGTCGACGACGATGTTCGCCGCCAGGAAACGGGCGTTGTTGAGCGCGCTGGCGGTCAGCTCGAACATCCTCGGCAGGGTCAGCCACTCGATCTGCCAGGAGCCGGAGCCGCGCTCGTGCTCCTGGATCAGCGCCTGGTGCATGGCCGCCAGCAGGCTCGCGTTCGTCCGGGCCGCTGCGATGATCGCCTCGCTGACGACCGGGTTGCTCTTCTGTGGCATCGTGCTCGACGCGCCGCGTGACGGATCGTCGCTCTCCCGGACCTCTGCGACCTCGCTCTGGCCCAGCAGGATGACGTCCTGCGCCATCTTTGCCAGGCTCCCGGTGAGCATCGACAGCCAGCCGGCCAGTTCGGCGACGTTGTCCCGCGCCGCGTGCCAGGGCGCGGCCGGTGCCGCCAGCCCGAGCTCGATGGCCAGTCCCTCCATCACGTCGATGCCGCGCTCGCCGAGCGAGGCCAGCGTCCCGACCGCGCCGCCGAACTGGACGGCCAGCAGGCGCGGCTTCATCTCCCGCAGCCGATCGCGGAGGCGGATTAACGGGGCCAGCCAGCCGGCAGCCTTCAGCCCGAACGTCGTCGGCAGGGCTTGCTGGGACTTGGTCCGCCCGGCCATCAGCGTCCGGCGGTGCCGGTCGGCCAGCGCTGCCAGGTTCCCGACGATCTCCTCGATCTCCGGGTCGATGTGGCTCAGGGCGTCGCGTATCTGGAGCACGAGCGCCGTATCGAGGATGTCCTGCGTCGTCGCGCCCCGGTGGACGTAGGCGGCGGCATCCTCGCCGGCGGCTGCCCGCAGCTGCGCGATCATCCCGGTCGAGGGGATCCCCGACTGCGCCATGCTCTGGCGCAGCGGCGCCATGTCGAGCGCGAGGTCTGCCGCGGCTGCCGCGATGCGCGTTGCCGTGCCGGGCGGGATGACGCCAAGCCGCTCCTGGACGCGCGCCAGGGCGACCTCAACGGCGACCATGCGCGCGGCCCAGCCGCGGTCGGAGAAGATCGCGCCGACTTCGGGATCGCCGTAGAGCGCGTCGAGGAAGCCCTGGCTCATGGGTCGAAGAAGACGGTCTCGTCGCGGCCCTGGAGCTTGATGTCGAAGACGTAGACCGGCGCGCCGCCCTGCTCCTGCCGGCGGGCGATCAGCGTGTGACGGCGCTCCGGGTCGACCAGGTTGAGGACCGGATCTGCGGCGTTGGCCTCCTCCTCGTCGGAGAAGTAGATGCGCGTGTAGGCGTGGGTCAGCAAGCCGCGCGAGAAGATCCGCACGTTGATGTGCGGCGCCTGCATGCGCTCGCCGTCGAAGGGCACCGGCCCGGGCTTGATCGTCTGGATCGCGAACTTGCCGTCGTCCACCGTGTCAGCGCGGCCGAAGCCGCGGAAGTGCGGGTCGGCCTGCGCGTGGCGCGGATCGTCCGGGTGGTTGTAGCAACCGTTCGCGTCGGCCTGCCAGATCTCCAGCAGCGCGTCTGGCACGGCCACGCCCTCGCCGTCGAGCACTCGGCCGCGGATCAGGATGCGCTCGCCGTGTGTCTCGTCCGATGCAAGGACGTTCGCGCCGCCCTCCGGGACCATCCCGAAGTGGAAGAACGGCCCGACCGTCTGGCTGGGGGTCTGAGGGTACTGCTCGTTACTCATCGTCATCCGCATCCGGGTTCTCGAACGGGGTCATCCGACTCCCGTTGAGGACGATGTCGAAGCGGTAGCCGAGTGCCCACTCCGGTTCGGTGACATCGTGGTCGTAGCTGGCGATCAGGCGCTGCCGGCCCTTCTCGTCGGGGATGCCGTTGAGGATCGGGTCGAGCGGCAGCAGAGGATCGCCGGGGAAATACATCTGGGTCACCAGCCGCGAGATGAAGGCGCGCCCGAAGATCGACAGATGGATGTGCGAGGGCCGCCAGGCATTGGGATGGTTGCGCCAGGGGTACGCGCCCGGCCGGATCGTGGTGAAGCGATACTCGCCGTTGGCGTCAGTCAGCACACGCCCGGCGCCGGTGAAGTTAGGGTCGATCGGCGCATCGTGCTGGTCGACCAGGTGGCGGTAGCGCCCGGCGGCGTTGGCCTGCCAGATCTCGATCAAGGCATTGGGCACCGGCTTACCGCGCTCGTCCAGCACCCGACCGGTGACGATGATCCGCTCGCCGATCGGCGCGCCGTTGACGATGGCGTTGCGGGTCAGGTCGTTATCGAGCGGCCCGATATCGTCGTGGCCGTAGACCGGCCCGGTCAGTTCGGAGAGCGTCTGCGGCAGCGGTACCAGCGGCCGGTGCGGTGCGCGATGCAGCGTCGATTCGTAGGGTGGGTGCAGGTAGGGCGGGTGGATCGTCCAGTCCAGCGACGAGAGCCGTTTCGATAGCGCGCTCACCGTTCGTGCTCCTCTCCCTGGTCAAGCTCGGCGAAGATCTCTTTGGCGATCGCGAAGGCGCTGTTGGCGGCCGGGACGCCGGCGTAGACGGCGACCTGGTGGAAGACCTCGGCGATCTGCTCCCTGGTCACGCCGGTGTTGCGCGTGGCCCGCAGATGCAGGCGCAGTTCGTGCTCGCGGCCGAGCGCCGCCAGGATCGCCAGCGTCAGCATGTGGCGCGTCGGGATGTCCAGGCCGTCTCGGATCCACGGCCCGCCCCAGGCCAGCTCGGTGATGTAGCGCTGGAAGTCGGCGTCGAAGGGCGTGCTGTTGGCCAGCGAGCGGTCGACGTGGGCGTCGCCCAGCACGGCCCGGCGTACCTGCATGCCTTTCTTGTAGCGCTCGTTATCCACGGTTCTAACCGCCTGCTCCGTAGCGCATCGTTCGATCTCTGCTCGTCATCACACGAACGTCTCATCGAATGGTAGCCCAACATAGTTCTCGGCCATGGCGGTCTGGGCAGCCTGAGAACCCGCCAGGTAGTCCAGTTCGGCGACCTGCAGGCGGTTGTCGAGCGGGTCGTCGCCGAAGCGGTGCATCAGGCCGGTCAACCACCAGGAGAAGCGGGTCGCCGCCCAGACGCGCCGCAGCGCCGTGTCTGAGTAGCGGTCGAGCAGGTCTTCCCGGTCGTCGCAGAAGTAGGCTGCTAGCGCCGTCGCCAGGTAGTAAGCGTCGGAGACAGCCAGGTTGAGGCCCTTGGCGCCGGTCGGCGGGACGATGTGGCCGGCATCGCCGGCCAGGAAAAGTCGGCCGTGACGTAAAGGCTCGGTGGTGAAGCTGCGCAGCGGGGCGATGCTCATCTCCAGCCGCGGGCCGGTCACCAGCCGCTCAGCGGCTTCCTCCGGCAGGCGACGGCGCAGCTCGTCCCAGAACATCTCGTCGGTCCAGCGCTCGACGCGGTCGTTCAGGTCGCACTGGATGTAGTAGCGGCTGCGGGTGGGCGAGCGCATGCTGCAGAGCGCGAAGCCACGCGGGTGGTTGGCGTAGATCAGCTCGTCGTTGACCGGCGGGACGTCGGAGAGGATGCCCAGCCAGCCGAAGGGGAAGATTCGTTCGTGGGCGCGGACGCGGTCCCGCGGCACGCTCTGGAGCGCCACGCCGTGGGAGCCGTCGCAGCCAGCCACGAAATCGCAGCGCAGCTCCCGGCGCTCGCCGGCTTGCTCGTAGATGATTCGCGGCGCGTCGGTGTCGAAGTCCTCGACTGCCAGTGCCGGGCAGCTGAATTTGATCTCCAGCCCATCTGCCAGCAGCGCCGCGATCAGGTCGCGGGTCACCTCCGTCTGGCCGTAGACCATCACGCCGCGCCCGGCAAGGGCGCGCATGTCGACGCGGACCAGCCGTCCGGCGAAGGCCAGGTTGACGCCGTCGTGCGGCAGTCCCTCGGCATCCATGCGCTGGTGAACGCCGACGCGTCTCAGGAGATCGACCGTGCCCTGTTCCAGCACGCCAGCGCGGATGCGGGCCTCGACGTAGTCGCGCGTCTGGCGCTCGAGAATGACGCACTCGATGCCGTGCAGGCTCAGGAGCCGGGCGAGGATCAACCCGGCCGGGCCGCAGCCGATGATGCCGACCTGGGTGCGCCGCATGTGCAACCCTTCGC
>DATGQR010000644.1:0-3492 GCA_035304105.1 Thermomicrobiales bacterium
GATCGGTGGAGAAAGACCAGGCGCGGATGAGAGCTCGTGTGAACTAGTCGAGCTCGCGCAGGCGTGGCAAGAAGAGGAAAGCGGCCAGACCCAGCGCAAGCAGGGTGCCAGCCATGATCGTGACTGTCCACTGCACGCCGATAAACTCGGTCGCGAAACCGGCGGCGACGGTGCCCAGCGGGACCATGCCGCGGTTCAGGAAGAAGACGCTCATCACCCGCCCACGCATCTCGTCCGAGGCGTGTGTCTGAAGGAGTGTATTGTTGAGCGCCATATAGGTGGTCTGACCGGCTCCGACGCCAAGCAGGAGGATGAGCGCAAACGTCGTGTTGGTCGTCTGACTGAAGGCCATCAGCATGCCCCCGAAGAGCATCATCAGCAGCAGCATATTGCGGCCGCGCCGGCCCATGTTGGAGGTCGCGGCGATCGCCAGCGCGCCGGTCATCGCGCCGACGCCGGTGAAGGCCACCAGCACGCCATAGCCCTCGTTGCCGATGCCCAGCACCTCGTCGGCGAAGATCGGCAGCAGCGTCATGTAGGGCATGCCCAGCACCATCGGAGCCAACGCCAGGATGATCAGCGAGCGCAGGATGTCGCTGGCCTTGATGTAGGCCAGCCCGTCGCCGATCGAGCGCAGCAGCGAGCGCCGGCGGCCGTCGCCGGCCAGCGGCGGGATGATCATCCAGGCCAGCGTCAGGATCAGGATGATCGTCGAGAGGCCGTTGACCAGGAAGACGCCGCCGGTCCCGATGATCGTGATCAAGATACCGCCGATCGAGCCACCCAGGATGCGCGTCAGGTTCATCGTCGCCGAGTTCAGAGCGATCGCGTTGGTCAGGTCCTTGCGGTCGACGATGTCTGAGAGCAGCGCCTGGCGCGTCGGCATATTGATGCTCATAACGATCCCGCGACCAGCGGCGATCACGAAGACGTGCCAGACCTTGACCAGGTCGGTCAGCACCAGCGCAGCCAGGATCAGCGCTAACATCATCGCCGCAAACTGGGTGACCTGGAGCAGTCGGCGGCGCTCCATGCGGTCGGCCAGCGCGCCGCCGAAGAGCGTGAAGACGAGGATCGGCGCAGCCCGGAAGAGCGCCAGCAGGCCCAGGTAAGCTCCGCTGCCGGTCAGCTCCCACATCAGCCAGTTGAAGGCGACGTTGTCCATCCAGTCGCCAATGTTGCTGACCAGCGTGCCGATCCAGAAGTAGCGATAGTTGCGGTGGCGGAGCGATGCGAACATGCTGGCCTGGAAGAGCGTGGACGGCAGCAGGTAGCGCAGCGCGCGATTCCGACGGCTCTGCCTTCCAAGCGTTTCTTCCGGGCGAGTCGAGTCCTTGATAGCGATTGCCGGGTGCTCCTCCGAACATGTCGAACGTTGCGTTAGTTTAGCAGTGCTTCACTACTTTGACGAGTACAGATAGCCGATTCTCAAGTCCTGATAAAATAGGTAAGTTAGAGTTCAGACAGCAAGAAGGAGACTTCACACCCAAAATGGACAGCGAATTATCGTCAACCTTGCTCAAGCTGGTTGCCGTCGTTGCCCTTGTAGCCGCCAATGGCTACTTCGTCGCCACCGAGTTCGCCCTGGTGGCAGTCCGCAAGAGCCGCATGGAATCCCTCGTCGCGGCCGGAAACACCCGCGCAAAATCGGTTCTCACCGCGCTGAAAGACCTGGACGGCTACATCGCCGCCACCCAGCTCGGCATCACGATCTCCAGTATCGGCCTGGGCTGGATCGGCGAGCCGGCGCTGGCCGCGCTGCTCGATCCGCTCTTCCAGCGACTGCTGCCGGAGCCGGTCGCCTTCATCAGCGCCCACGGCGTGGCCTTCGCGGTCGCCTTCGGGATCATCACGATGCTGCACGTCGTCTTCGGCGAGTTGGCGCCGAAGTCGGTTGCCCTGCAATATCCAGAGACGACGTCGATGCTCGTGGCGGCGCCGTTGCGCGTCTTCCTGATCATCCTCAAGCCGGCCATCGTCACGATGAACGGCATGGGGCGCGCCATCCTGCGGCTGGCGGGCTTGCGTGAGGTCGACCCGCACCAGCAGGTCTATACCGCCGAGGAGATCGAGATCATCGTCACCGCCAGCACCGAGGGCGGTGCGATCGAGGACTCCGAGGAGCAAATCATCCGCCGCGCGCTGACCTTCGCCGACCAGGTGGCCGAGGACGTGATGGTGCCGCGCACCGAAGTCGTGACCGTGCCGGCAGACGCGACGATCGAGGAGTTGCGCGGCATCATCAGCAAGCACCCCTACAACCGCTTCCCAGTCGAAGGCAACGGGGTCGATGAGATCCTGGGAATCCTGCACGTCCGCGACATCCTGCCGGTGCTGCTCGGCAATGGCTCGGGGGCTCACCTGCAACTGCGCGACCTCGCCCGACCGGCGCATGTGGTCCCGGCGACCCTGCCAATCGACGACCTGCTCGCCGAGATGAAGCGCGAGCGTGTGCACGTCGCCATCGTCATCGACGAGTATGGCGGCATCGCCGGGCTGGTGACTCTGGAGGACATCATCGAGCGGCTGGTCGGCGAGGTGCCGGACGAGTATGGCCAGCCAGCCCACGCGCCGCTGCTCAACGACGACGGCACGTTGGCGATCAACGGCCTGATGCTGCTGGTCGACCTGAAGCACTATCTGGACCTCGAGCTACCTCCGACCGACTCCGCCAAGACGCTGGGCGGTTACATCTTCGCCCAGCTCGGCCGCCAGCCGAAGGTCGGCGACACCGTCGACGTCGATGGCTATCGCCTGGAAGTCACCGAACTGGACGGCCTGCGCATCGCCCAGGTGCGCGCCATCCCGATGGATGACGGAGTTGAAGAAGCGGTCGCCTAGCGGCTGCCCACAGTCCACTACCCGGTAGGACGTCACCCGATGAGTATCCGGCAGCGCGTCTAGATTACGAAACGGTTTCACTGGCTATGTGCTGCCTGGCAACGATGTGAGGTCCGCTCCAGGGTGACCTATGCCATCGCTGTCGGGGCAGACGTTCGCGTCATGCGCTCGCTGCCGCTTCCCAGGGCAAGAGGTCTAGAATGCCTCGCAGGGAAATGAAGCGAATGCAGTGCAGGGGCTGAACTGATATGGCGAAACTCACCGGCGGGCAGGCGCTCGTCAAGTCGATCATCAGCTACGGGGTCGACACGATCTTCGGGCTGCCGGGCGTGCAGCTCGACAACACCTTCGACGCGCTCTATGACGAGCAGGATCGGGTCCGCGTCATCAACACGCGCCACGAGCAGACGACCGCCTACATGGCCTTCGGCTACGCCCAGTCCACCGGCAAGGTCGGCGTCTACCTGGTCGTCCCCGGCCCGGGCCTGCTCAACACCACCGCCGCCCTCTCGACCGCCTACGCGACTAACGCGAAGGTGCTGGCGATCTCCGGCCAGGTCCACTCGGAGCAGATCAACAAGGGCTATGGCGCGCTCCACGAGATCCCCAACCAGCTGGAGATGATCAGCCACCTCACCAAGTGGGCCGCCC
>DATGQR010000645.1:0-3057 GCA_035304105.1 Thermomicrobiales bacterium
TCGTCGTAGGCCAGCGGACGACCTGGGAGGAGTTGGTCAAGCGGGCGCAAGAAACAGAAGCGCTCGGCTTCGACGCCTTCTTCGTCGTCGATCATTTCTACGGCCTCTGGGACGTGATGGACCCGACCCATGAGGCCTACACGATGCTGGCCGCCATTGCGCCGTTCACGTCGCGCGTGCGGCTCGGCGTCATGGTCTGCGGCAATACCTACCGGAACCCGGCCTTCCTCCTCAAGCAGGCCGTCACGGTCGATCACATCTCGGGAGGGCGGGTCGATTTCGGGGTCGGCGCCGGCTGGCTGGAGCGCGAACATGAGGCGTACGGCTTCGACTACCCCTCAGCTCGCGAGCGAGTCGACCGCTTCGCCGAAGCGCTGGAGATCTGGGACCTGCTTCAGACCGAGGAACGCACGACCTACGAAGGCAAGTACTACCAACTGCTCGATGCCCCGTTCGAGCCCAAGCCGGTCCAGAAGCCCCGGCTGCCAGTCCTGATTGGGGCATCACTGCCGCGGATGCTCCGGCTCACGGCTCGCCACGCCGACATCTGGAATGCGCGCGGCATGCCCGAGGTGGCGCGGGTCGGGAACGAACAACTGACCGAGTATTGCCTCGAAATCGGACGTGATCCGAACAGCATCGTGCGCTCGATCAGCCCGGCGGCCAACTTCTACGAATCCGCGGACGCCTTCGCCCACTGGGTTGGCGCCTACCAGGAAGCGGGCTTCCAGTACTTCACGATCCGCTGGCCCTTGAACGATGCGGAGTATGAGGTGCTGCACGAGGTTGCCGAGCGGGTGCTCCCGGCCTTGCGGGAGTCTTGATCCAGCTTCGAGGCCGGCGGCATCTTTCACCGTACTCTGAATCACCCTTGAGCACGTTGGGAACAGGCGTGCCCATCATCGTAGTGGTGGAGACGAGCTCCGCACCTGGCGCAGCCGTCCGGCACCAAGCCCACAGCGCCAGCGGCCATCGACAACGATCGGGCAGCCCTCGTTCGTAGACGACTGCGTCGCGGGCGGAGACGAACCCCGCCCCTACGGTCACCGACGGTCACTTCTCACACAGGTGGTCAGACCACCTCAGCCAAGTGAGGTTTAGGAAGCAGCCCCGGCGGGAGTGCTTTCACGCGCCTGGCGCAGCAGGTAGGCCTGCTCCTCGGGCATCAGGTAGCCGAGTTGGCCTTCGGTCCAGGGTCTGTCGTGACCGAGTTCGGCGGCGATCTGGCCCATGTAGTAGGTCGCGCGCGCGACTTCGCGATGTTCGCTGAGTCCGAGATGTCGAACCAGCGCGGCGCCATCGAAGCGCTCCTCGGGGTGATCGATCAAGTAGTCGAGTATCGATCTGGCCGTCTCGTCAGCGACGCGGCGGTAGAACGAGGCCGCCTGTTCCGGGCTGGTCCACTTGGTGCGCTCCATGTTCATCCCTTCAATCTCCACGTGACTCAGTCTAGATGCATCTGCCCCCGGCTGGCGATGCTCTCTGCCCGGCGCGGGTAGGCCACTGAAAGCACTCCAGGGCCGGTGAGTCACCGGCGGCCCTCGAGGTTGGCGGAGATGAGGGCTTCGACGCGGTCGAGCATGTCGTCGTAGGTCATGTAGCCGAAGTTGGCGTCGAGGACGAGGCCGTCAGCGGTGATGAAGTAGCTGGTCGGCATGGCCTGGACGAGGTAGCCGTCGGTGACCTCCAGGTCGCGGTCGTAGAGCCGCACGTATTTGACGCCGGTGCGGGCCACGAACTCCTCGCCGTCCTCGATGCTGTCACCGGCATTGACGCCGATGACGACGAGGTCATCGGCGTACTGCTCCTGGACGCGCTGCATGTCCGGCATCTCATCGATGCAGAAGGTGCACCAGGTGGCCCAGAAGTTCAGGAAGACCGGGCGGCCCTGGAAATCGGAGAGCGCGACGCGCTCGCCGCGCTCGTTCTCCAGGACGAAGTCGGGCGCCTCTTCGCCCGGGCGAGGCGTGTGGTCGGCGCGCATGCCCAGGTCATCGCCGCCGCGCGAATCGGCCCAGGGACGCTGATCCCAGGCGACGAATGCGAGGACGAGCAGGATCAGCCCGCTCACCACGAGCAGCGGCCAGCGGCGCTCCTTCGGGATCTGGTCTTCGACAGTGTTCATGACTGTCCGGCTCCTACGCGTTTCGACTTCGTAGTAGTCTAAGACCGGCCGGAGCGCGGGCGCTCCGGCGGAGCTGTAGCGCGTCTCCGGAGATGTCGCGCCGGGGACGAGACACCGACTAGGAAGCGAGCGCGCTGAAGATGGCCTGGAGCAACCTGGGAACGGCGCACCGGCCGGTCGTCATGGGCAGAAACGGGATGGTCGCGAGCGCCCACCCGCTGGCGTCGGTCGCCGGATTGAGGATACTCCAGCAGGGCGGCAACGCCATCGACGCCGCCGTGGCCACGGCAGCCGCGCTCAACGTCGTCGAGCCGTACATGTCGGGCCTGGGCGGGGGCGGCTACATGCTGATCCATACCTCCAACGGGCAGACCCGCGTGCTCGACTACTCGGGCACGACCTCGGCCAACGTGGACATCAACGAGCTGGACCTGGCGTCGATCGACGTCGGGGGCAAGGCGCCGGTGATCCCGGGCGCACCAGCCGGCTGGCTGGAGGCGCTCGAGAAGCTGGGCACGATGAGCGCCGAACAGGTCTTCGCGCCGGCCATCGAGTACGCCGAGCAGGGCGTGCCACTGACGATCGTGAACGCGATGTTCTACCGCATGGCCGGCGACCGGCTAGACGAGGCCGCCAAGGCCATCTTCTGGCCGGGTGGCGAGGCGCCGCCGGCCGGGGCGATCATCAAGCAGCCGCAGCTGGCGCGCTCGCTGCGGACGCTGGCTGCCGAGGGCCCCGGCTGCTTCTACGATGGGCCGCTGGGGAAGGAAGTCGTGCGCGCCGTCCAGGCTGTCGATGGCTATCTGGACGAGGATGACCTGCGCGGCTATGAGATCACCTGGCGCGAGCCGCTGGGCGCGTGTTATCGGGGCTACGGACTGCGCACGGTCGGCCCGCCGGCCACGGCGTTCCAGGTTCCGGCGACGCTGAAG
>DATGQR010000646.1:0-13992 GCA_035304105.1 Thermomicrobiales bacterium
GCACCGGCGTATACAGGCGGCCCAGGCGTGTGTCGCCAGCGCGCTTCTCCGGCTCAACGCGCACGCGCCCGGCGATCGTGTACTTGGTCAGCATCGGGATGACGGTCACGGCCACCAGCAGCGAGGCCAGTAGCGCGAAGACGACCGCCAGCGCGAAGGGCAGGAACAGCTCGCCGATCAGCCCGCCGACCAGCCCGAGCGGCAGGAAGACGGCACAGGTCGTGGCGGTGGCGCCGACGATCGCGATCGTCACCTCGCGCGCGCCGTTGATGATCGCCGGGAACGATGGTTCACCCTCGGCCATGTGCCGGTAGATGTTCTCCAGCACGACGATCGAGTCGTCGATCACGCGGCCGATTGCGATCGTCAGGCCGGCCAGGGTCATGATGTTGAGCGAGTGGCCGAGCTGATCGAGCAGGATGACCGCCATGATCACCGAGAGCGGGATCGAGACGGCCGTGATGACGGTCGAGCGGATGTTCCAGAGGAACAGGAAGACGATGATGATTGCCAGCACGCCGCCGATGATCGCTTCCTCGACGACGCCGTCGATCGACTCTTCGATGAACTCGGCCTGGTCGAGGAAGATCTGGATCGACGCGCCCTCCGGCAGGGTGCGCTCGATCTCGTCCAGCTTATCCAGCACGCGGTGCGCGACCGAGACGGTGTTGGCGTCCTGCTGCTTGGTGACGCGCACGGCCACCGAGGGTTCGCCGTTGGTGCGGGTGCGCCCGGCCGACGCGCCAGCGATCTCCTCGACGGTCGCGATGTCGCCCAGCCTCACGGTGCCGTTCGCCGTGGTTATCGGCAGATTGCGGAGGTCGTCGAGGCTTTGGTAGATGCTGATCGTCTGGAGCGGGATCGTCGCCCCTTCGGTCTGCAGCTGGCCAGAGGGCAGGACGACGTTGTTGGCCTGGAGCACGCCGGACACCTGGTCGTAGGTGATGTTCTGATCGAGCATCGCCTGGCGGTCCAGGGTGATGATGACCTGGTCGAGCGAGCCGCCGACGACCTCGACCGACGCCACGCCGTCGAGGTTCGACAACTCCGGCACGAGCCGGGTCTGGGCGATCTCGGTCAGTTCGGCCTGGCTCAGGTCGCCCTGCAAGTCAAAGGTGACGACCGGCAGGAGCGTCGGGTCGAAGGTCAGCGTGTTCGTCGTGACGGTCTGAGCGAGCGGCAGCGAGGCGACGGCTTCTTGTACCGCGTCCTCGGCCGCTTCGATGTCGGTGCCGAATTCGAACGAATAGAGAATGATCCCGAAGTTCGCCACCGAGGTGGACTCGGTCGCTTGCAGGCCGGGAATGCCGGCGGTCGCCGCCTCGATGGGCGCGATCGCGTTCTGGACGACCTGCTCGGGCTGGTCGCCGGGGCTCTGGACGGTGAGCACCATCACCGGGAACTCGATGTCCGGGATGAGCTCCTGATTGACGCGGGTGAAGGTGTAGATGCCATAGAAGGTGACCAGGATGGTCGCCAGGATGATCACCCACGCTTTGCGATAGGAGAATTCAGTCAGCCAGGAGACAATACGCCGCATCGGGCTCGTTTTCCTTCCCGGTTCGTTCCGGTGATCTCAAACCAACGACACTGTCGGCCAGTAGGCTGCTTAGCTCGTCGCCGCGCCGTTGTCGGCGCCCGCCGGGCGTCCGGCGGCGCGGACCAGGATCTCGAGCGCGTCGACGACCGTGCGCAGCTCCTGCTCGCTCATGTGGCGGGCAAGCTCGCGCAGCGAGTCCTGCCTGATGCTCCACAGGCTGCGCAGCGTCTCGCGCCCGGCATCGGTGAGCTCGCAGACCACCACGCGGCGGTCGCGCGGGTCCTGCGAGCGAACCACGAGCCCCTTCTCGACTAGCCGGTCGATCATGGCTGTCGCCGCCGAGAGGCTGGTGCCGCCCTGGGCAGCGATCTCGCTCATGCGCTCCGGCCCGTCGGCGAGGCTGACCAGCGTCCGGATTTGCGGCAGGGTCAGGTCAATGTCGGGCCAGGCAGCCGGCAGGCCGCGCCGGATATTGCGGTCGAACTGGTCGACCAGCTGGCCGAGTTTGGTGACGAGTTGCTCGTGTTCGTCCATGCCGTGCCTTTCCTCGTCCGCGAAATACTTCAAGCGAACTGAAGTATTCTACGGACTCGGAATGTTAAATGCCAATGGACCAAATGAGTTATGGGTCCTGATCGGCCCGGTACGGCTGCATTGGATGGGTTTGGCGGAGCCTAGCGCTTCGGTGTGACTTCGAGGATACGCCGGACGATCGCCAGCGTGGCGGCATACGTGGAATCCATGCCGTAGTAGCTGAGACCGCGCGCGCCGAGCGTCTGGGCGCGGGTGTAGGGCGTATCCGAGGCGTAGTGGATGATCCCCAGGTCGATCGGCAGGTCGCTCAGGTTGATCTGCTCGCCTGATGGATAGCGCGTCATGTAGGTGTCCTCGAAGAGCGCCGAGAGATAGGGACCGGCCTCCATCTCGGCCACCGTGTAGTTCTCGCGGTAGTAGAAGTCGAGGTGTCCGCGGTTCTGCAGGTAGGTGCCGCGCACCGTGATCGCGCGCTGGTTGTCGAGCGCCGAGCCATAGATCAGGTACGGCTCCAGGTCGGCGTTGGAGAAGCAGTTCTGGAACCAGTAGGTGTTCTCGGAGTGTTCGTCGTAGACGACGTCGGAAATCATGACGTCGCCGATGCGCGCATTGAGCGTGGCCGCCTTGCCCAGGATGTAGACGCCGCGCAGGTCCTCGACCGTCTGAGCCACGCGGGTCATGATGTGGTAGGCCGCCATACCCAGCGGGTAGTTGATGTTGATGATGACCGCGTCCGTCTCAGGCAGCTTGCCGACGGTAGCGCAAATGCGGGGATCGACGTCCTCCTCATTGAGCTTTGACAGGTCGATCAGCTGCACGCCGGCGTCGATGACGCTCTCCGGCTCGATGTTGACGATGCCGCGCTCGGCCTCCTCGCGGTCCCGCACCACACGGTCCTCCGGGTGGTCGCGGTAGTAGAAGCGCGCGGCGTAGTAGAGCAGGTTGTCCCAGGAGGCCTCGATGTCGCCGGCCTGCAGCTTCCGCAGCTCCGGCTCCAGCTCGGGCAGATTGCCTTCCTCGATGTAGCGGATCAGCTGATCGCGCCGGCGTCGCGCCGCGCCGGAGAAGATGTTGACGATCGAGTGGGTGTTGGAGGACACGAAGTAGGTCGGCCGCCCCTCCAGACCAAGCCGCGTCCGCACTCGCCTGGCCGGCTCCCACCAGTGATCGGTGGCGCGCGCGTAGCCCAGGTAGGTGCCACCCAGCATGTGAAGCTTCAGGTTCTGGCGATGGGTGGCCAGCCGGCTCAGGTTATCCAGGAACTGCGCGCCCCAAGCGGCCCGCAGCCGCTGCCAATCGCTCGCGCCGATGCCGATGAGCTGGCGAACCTCATCGAGCAGCTCTTCCCCGGGCGGCTCGTCGGCGTGCAGGATCTCCTGAATACGGGCGTTGCTCCGGCAGATGCGGTGCATCTTGTTCCACTCGATCTGCCAGGCGACGATCGTGGGAATCAGGTCGTCGAGGTCGGAGGTCGACGCGACGAAGACAGCCAGCGTGTCCTCCCCGTCGAAATGCCACTTCCGTCGCCGGCCGGGCGCCGACACTGCCGTCCACTCCTCAACGTCGTGGTAGCCGCCGCGCTCGAACAGCCGCGCCGACTGGCTCAGGACGACCGTGCGCACGCCCAGGATCTCGGGCGGCAAGCGCAGGGTGCTGTACATGAACGCGCCCATGTCCGGCTCGGGCTCGCTGGCCCCGGAATGCAGCGACGAGGCGATGTTGATGTGCGCCGGCACGAGCACATCGACGGCGATCGGCCCGGACGAGCGCAACAGCGTGTTGTAGGTGCGCACGTAGAGGTCGACCTCACGCTTGCCGGCCTCGTAGAGGGCGTCGCGGGGGGCGAACTCCGGTAGCCGGCCGTCGCCGGCGAATCGTTCGCGGTCGATGGTCTGCGAAGCCACCCCAGCCCTCCTTTGCCGTTGCTGCGCCGGCCCGTGGCCGCTCCCCAAGAATACCGGGAACCGGCGGGCACCGCAGGCTGCCGGGCAGGGAAACGCCGCCGACCACGAGATCGGCGGCGCTGGATTCTGCGGAAACTGAACTTCGAGAGCGCCTCGTTACGGAGTCTGGAAGATCTCCCCGGACTGGATGCCCTCTTCAAGCGCCTGGAGGAAGATCTCGGCGAACTGCCCATCGGCTTCGAGCTCGTCGAAGTTGTCCTGGAGGTAGTTGGCCAGATCTTCGTCACTGCACCCGATGTCGTCGGACTGCGTCTCGAGATCTTCGAGCCGCTCCTCGAACCGCGTCAGCTCTTCAGGCTGCTCGTCGCTCGTGAATGCAGAGGCATCCATCTGCGAAATATCGTCGAGCAGCGTCTGGATCTCGTCGATCACCGCCGCGCCGACATCGTCGCACGTCTCAATATTTCCGCTGGCCCCGTCGTCGTCGTCATCGCCGCCGCAGGCCGCGATCGCCAACATCAGGACCAGCAACAACGCCAGGATCGTTCGCATGTGGACACCCCTTCGTATCCCGTTCAAATAAGGTTCGTCAACTTTCGGGAAGTCAACTCGGACGGATTATATGGGTCACCACCTGCGCCGGTCTATGTAACTGGGCCACAGAAACGGTCACAGCTTTCGTTCTGTAGGCTTAGCGTGCCCGAGCGGCCTGCGATGCATGGAAGCATGATGGAAGGCGCCCGCGATCATGTCCTGGTTCCGACGACGCGACCCGGCAGACGAGTCCAGCCAGCCGAACGCACGGGGAGAGCAGCCGCAAATTGATAGCGCCACCGCCGCCCGCCGGCGCGCACGGCTGGAGCAGCGCATCACGAATTTGAAGCACGACATCGAGCGCGCCGCCAGCGCCAACCGGCCCGACAATCGCTGGAATCGCAGGATCGCCGAGATTCAGGCGGCCATCGAGCAGGCCAACACCGACGCCGACCGCGCCGCAAGCATCGAGCAGCCAGCCGAGCCGATTGAGCTGCCGGCCACGCCGGTCGTCGACATCCGGGTGACGACGGCGATCCCGGCCACAGTCACGTTTCGAATTGGCGACGAGGCGTTCCGCTACAGCGAGGAGATCGACTGGACCGAGCGCGGCGAGCAGCGCGACCTGCCGGGCCTGCGCCGCTTCGAGGGCGACCCGGCCAGCTTGATCCCCACGAACGTGCCAGCGGCACGCCGCCCGGCGCTGGAAGAACACCTGCGTCACGCCCTGGGCTCGCTGGCGATCCGCCTGCGTGACGAAGGCGAGCACGCTGGCGACGGTCTCTCGCTCACGCTGCGTGACCTGGCGATGCCCTGCCCGGTGTGCGGCAACTGGCGCGATCTGCGCGGCCGCTGCATTGCCTGCCAGCGCCGCGAGTGGCAGGCCAACCAGATCCGCTCCGAAGTCGGGCGGCTGATGGAGGAGCGCAACCACATGCTCGACGAGATGGCCAAAGCGCGCGAGGCGCTCCCAATTCTCCAGCGCCAGCTCCGCGACGCCCTCGCCGAGCTGGAGAAGTACCGCGAAGCCTAGCTACCGCGGCGAATACGCCGTCCGCACCGATCGCGTCACGCACATTCGAATCTTCAGCGCTCGCAGAGCTGCGACCAGCTCCAACCTTCGCAGATCCTGTATGGGTGGGTGTGGAGCTATTCGCTCGCCCCGCGACGACGCTCCAAGCGCAGCCGGGCGCCGGAGAGGATGAGGTCGATGCTGGATTCGAAGGTCGCATCCGAGTCGGCCATGGCCCAGAGGGCGATGGCGACGTCCACCAGCCGCGCCGGGGTGCCGGGCGGCAGGAATTGGGCAAACGCGATCAGCAGATCGCGCTCCGAGCCGGGCGGCGGCCAGGCTTCGCCGTCCACCAGGGCGTAGCAGGTCACTTCGGCGAGCCCGTAGCCGGTGCTGAAGGAGATGAGCGTCCGCAAGATCTCGGCCGCGTCCTCGCGGTCGAACCCGGCCGCCTGCAGGGCCTCCAGTTGCTGGTGGGACTTCTCCAACTGTGGGACAGGCAGGACGAGGCGCTGGAGCATCAGCGGAGCGGCGTGGGGATGGGCATGGAAGAGGCTGCGGATCGCGCTGGCGAACGCGCGCAGGCTCGCGGCCCAATCGCCGTCCTCCGGGCATGCGTCCGGCAGTTCCTCCCAGAGCAGCTCGGCGACGCCATCGAGCACGGCGTCCTTGCCGTCGACGTGGCGGTAGACGGCCATCGGGTCGACGCCCAGCTCAGCGCCCAGCCGGCGCATGCTGAGCGCCTCGACGCCCTCGGCGTCGATGATCCCCAGCGCCGCCTTCAGCACCCGCGCCCGGTTCAGCGGCTCGCGCGCCACAGTGGCGTCAGGTTCGCGCATCGAATCACCCCTGACTAGCTCGCGCCCATCGTCCACTACCCTGAGAAGCATACGCGGGGTTGACTACGTCGCACACTGCGCTGTAGTCTACAGTGTAGATTATGGCGTCGACGTAGACGCCGGACCGCGAGAAGCATCGCGGTAGCCAGCGTCCTCAGGGACGCACCACAGAAGGGAATCGCCCTCATGATGTTCGTTGAAGTGTTCACGCCGCGCGGCACACTCAACGCAGAGCAGCGCCGCCAGATCGGTGAGCGGCTGCTGGCCGACCTGATGAGCGTTCCGGAAGCCCCTGCTTCAGTGATCGAAGCTGGCAAGGCGTTGTGCCAGGTCGTCGTCCATGAGCCGGACGTCTGGACCGTCGGCGGCAAGCCCGTCGGCCCGGAGTCGGCCCCACGCTATGTGGTGCGCGCCAGCGTCCCGGGCGGCTGGGCCGCGGACATGAGCGACCACCTGATCAAAGCCTTCACCGCCACGCTCGCCGACATCGAAAATGACGCCGAACGCCTCTTTCGGGAGAGCGACGCCTGGGTACAGGTCGTCGCGATGCCGGATGGGGCCTTCGGAACGCTCGGTAAGGCGATGACCTCCAACGATGTCGTCCGGATGATGACGCAGGCGTTCCGTGAGGGCGCCGATGGCGAGCTGCCCGCGCCGCCGCCGGGGAAGGCTATCGACCCGATCTGCGGCATGACCGTCCCGCTCTCCGGGAGCGCGCTGACGCTGGAGCACGAGGGCGAGACCTTCGCCTTCTGCAGCCATGGCTGTCGGGCTGTCTTCGCCGAGGACCACGGCATCGCCATCCCCGCCTGACCAGACGAACGTGATCGACCCGGCCCGCCGCGCGAACCGTCGCGGCGGGCTTTTTCACGTCAAATCCCCGGCAATCTCCTCGACTATTTCCGGCCCCGAGACCGATAAACGCTCAATAAACGCCCGAAACACGCTGGCTTCTTAGCCTGTGGCAGACAACGCGATGCGACCAGCGATCCGCGCGGCACGCATCGAAGAGGCTGCAGGACAGGGACAGCGGAAAGGAACTCTCGGAAATGCAGACTGTCACACGCGACTACACATATGTCCTTGGGCAATCGAACGAGGAGATTGCCCGGCTCATCTTCCAGTCGTCGTTCCTCAATGAACTGACACGCCAGACGCTGCTCAACGCCGGGATCGGACCGGGAATGCGCGTGCTCGACATCGGGTCGGGCGCTGGCGACGTGGCGCTGTTGGCCGCCGATTTGGTCGGGCCGGCGGGCGAAGTCGTCGGCATCGACCTCAACGACAGGCCGCTGGAGATTGCCCGCGCCCGGGCCGCCGAGGCGTGGCTGACCAATGTCAGCTTCGTGCAGGGCGACCTGCACGAAATGGCCTACGATGGCGAGTTCGACGTGGTCACCGGACGGCTGGTGCTGCTGCACTGCCCTGACCCGGTCGAGGCCGTCCGGATCGCCGCACGCGCGGCGCGCCCCGGCGGCGTGGTGATGTTCCAGGAGTTGAATCTGATCCCCGGCTCGGTGCGCGCCTACCCCACGCACCCGCTGATCGAGGCGATGGACTACTGGTTCGCGGAAACCGTGAAGCGCGCGGGACTGCAGGGCGACGCCGGCTACCGGCTATTCGACTACTTCGTCCAGGCCGGCCTGCCAGAGCCGCGGCTGGCTTTCCAGTCGGCCACCGGCAGTGGGTCAACCTGGGAGGGCGGTCGTTGGGGAGCCGAGACGCTGCGCGCGTTTCTGCCGGCCATCACTGCGACCGGGGTCGCCACCGCCGAAGAGATCGACGTTGACACGCTGGCCGACCGGCTGCGCCGCGAAGTCCTCACCGCCGGGCACGTCGTCAAGACGCCCGACTGCATCAGCGCCTGGGCGCGCAAACCCTAACTCGCCGGAGGGTACAGCATACCGACCGGAGGGGCTGGGATCACACCAGCCCTCTCCGGTGTGCCCGTGCCATCAACAGGCATTCCCGCCTCCCCCACAACTTGCCGCGCCTGCCACAGGCGTACCCGAGTACTGGACCCTGCGGCCGGCCTCGCGCGATGTGCTGGTTTGCTGACATCCGGACGCCGAAGTGGGGGATTTTATGGAGACGCGTCTGTTCACAGCGGACCCGGAGATCGAGTCGCCGACGCTTCCGATCCACGTCCAGGTCGACAACGTCTTCGAGCCGCCCGCATCGCAGTCCTACGATCTTCGGGCAGTCATCTATCCAGCGCCCGAATCAGCCGCCGGCAGTCTGGTAGACGAGCAGGGCCAGCTCCTGCATGAACTCGATGGCCTGCCACTCCAGAGCGTCGGCGGTCAAGACGACGACGACGGCCGGGCCGCCCGGGGTGTAGATGACCCCGGCGTCATGCACGACGTTGTCGATGTTGCCGGTCTTGTGGGCGACGACGGCATCGCCCGGCAGCAGGGCGGGGAGACGATCATTGATGACCTGGCCGCTCAAGATGTCCAGCATCTCCGCCGAGGCCTCGGGGCTGACCACTTCACCTCGCAATAGCAGATCGAAGAGCAGCGCCATGTCGGCGGCGCTGGTCACGTTGAAGGCCTCGTCAGCCGACGGGGAGGGCGTCTCCTGCTGCGCGAGAGCGGCCAATTCGCGGGACTCGCCGTCCCCGTCCGCGCTGGCTGTCCGCCGCGGCATCCAGCGAATCTCCGAGGCCGTCATCCCCAGGCCGGCGACCGTGGCGTTGATGTTGGTATTGCCGACGAGATCGAGCAGGGCGTACGAGGCCACGTTGCTGGAGAACATCAGCATCGAGCGCAGCAGGCTATCGACGGGGAGGCTGTCACCGATGTAGTCGGGCGGTATGGGGTCGTCGTAGCCGGCCTCGGAGAAGTACCCGGAGTAGAGGTAGACCGGGTCATCGAGGCTGACGAGCCCCTCCGCGGCCTGCTGGTAGACCTCGACCATGATCAGCAGCTTGTAGAGGCTGGCGGCCTGCAGCTGGTCGCCGTCGTTCAAGCGGTACTCCGGCGCCCCGCCCGGCCCGATGACGACGACGGAGTAATGCCCCTCCCGGTCGGTCAAAAGCGCGTCGACCTGAGCGGCGAAATCCTCCACCAGATCCGTCTCTGGCTCGGTTTCCGGCGCTTCGTCGGTGGGCGTCGGTTCCTGGGTCGCCGTCGGCTCCGGCGCGGTTGGTGTCGGCTCCTCGGTCGCCGTCGGCGTGTTGGTCGGCGTCGGCGTGCTGATCGCCGTCGGGGCCGGCATTGTGGGGCTCGCGGTGGGCGTCGGATCGGCTGGTTCGGGGTCGGGCTCCGTCGAGGTGGCGTTCGCTGCGCGCGTCGAAGGCGTGATTTCCTGCCGCGCAACCGTCGAGTTCTCGACCGGACCGGAGCACGCGGCCAGGACTAGCGCGGCCGTCACGAGCAGGCCGATTCGGGCTAGAAAGGACATGGGTTACGGCTTCCCCCAGCGACGTCACACCTGAGCGTGGCCGGACCGGTTGTGCCCGGCGCCCCGACAGAACATAACCATGCACCGAGCCCAACCGGCCCGGCAACCTGGCTCACCCTCGCCGTAGGAAAGAACACCGGTCCGCCAGAGAGGCTACGGCCCGCTTCGTGGTACCCCGAATGCGCAACTGTCTTGCTGAGGAGAGCAACGTTCGCGCGGCCAGTCCGGCTGGACGGAAACTGGAATACTTACCCGATCCCGGGCGTTGGAATTGGCGCGCGGGGAAGCGCAATCCGGGTCGGCGTGCCCGGCTAATCGCAGCATACGGGGGAGCAGACGGTGGAGCACCCTGCCTTTCCACGAATAACCGTGACATGGCGGCCGCGCGGCGGCACGCTCGATAGCACCTGGCCACGCGCCCGCGTTGGCCACTTCGCCTTCGAAACGGACGCCTTCTACAGCGACTGTTTCTGTTAACCTCCCTCTGCCCGAAAAAACCCGATTCGACAACCCACGATGACGTTCGAGCGCCCCGGCCACGCCGGGACGCCTGCTCGACTACCAATTGCATCCGCGGCCAATGAGCTGACGCGCGAGGCACGCGCGGGGATTGGATATTCGCACGATTATGGATATGCACGACATCGAGACGCTACCGGCTGAGACACAGGTGCTGACAGTCGTCCGCGACAGTCTCACCAGTATGATCGGCAACACGCCGCTGCTGCGCTTCCGCTCGCTGGAGCCGCGCAGCGGCGTCGAGATCTACGGTAAGGCCGAGTGGACGAACCCGGGCGGCTCGGTCAAGGACCGGCCGGCGCTCGCGATGATCGAGGCAGGCGAGAAGTCCGGCGAGTTGACCAGGGACAAGATCATCATCGACGCTACCTCCGGCAACACCGGCATCGCCTACGCGATGATCGGCGCGATGCGCGGTTACCAGGTCAAGCTCTTCATGTCGGCCGCCGCCAGCGCCGAGCGCAAGCGTATCCTGCGCGCCTATGGCGCCGAGCTGGTGCTGACCGACCCGGCCGAGAGCTCCGACGGCGCGATCCGCGAGGTGCGCCGGCGCTATCAGGAGAACCCGGACATCTACTTCTACCCGGACCAGTACAACAACCCGGAGAACTGGCGCGCGCACTTCCGCACCACCGGTCCGGAGATCTGGCGCCAGACCAACGGGCGCATCACTCACTTCGTGGCCGGTCTGGGCACCAGCGGCACCTTCGTCGGGACGGCGCGGCGGCTGAAGTGCTACAACGAGGCGATCGAAGTCGTCTCGATGCAGCCGGATATGGCGCTGCACGGGTTGGAAGGGCTGAAGCATATGGGCTCGGCGATCGTCCCAGGCATCTACGATCCGACGCTCGCCGACCGTGACATTCCCATCTCGACCGAGGAGGCCTACGCGATGATCAAGCGCGTGGCCAGCCAGGAGGGCGTCCTGCTCGGCGTATCAGGGGGCGCGGCCCTGGCGGCGGTCGAGAAGGTCGCCAAAGACCTGGAGCGCGGCGTGATCGTCACCATCCTGCCCGACAGCGGCAATCGCTACCTGAGCGACCCGTTCTGGGACGAGCTGGCATGAGCGCGCGCCCGACGACAGCCGAGCTCAAGCTCACGGCCGCGCAACTGGAGGCGATCCGCGGGCACGCGCGACGCAGCTACCCGGACGAGTGCTGCGGCGCGATCTTCGGGCGGCTCGATGGGGAGGCGCGCGTCGTGACTGATCTGCAGGAGCTCGAGAACTCCTGGGACCCGGTCGAGCGCCGGCGCCGCTTCCTGATTACGCCGCAGGAGTACATGCGGGTCGAGAAGAAAGCCGACGCCCGCGGCCTGACGCTGCTGGGCTTCTACCACTCGCACCCGGACGCTCCGCCGCGGCCCTCGGAGTTCGACCGCGAACACGCCTGGCCGTGGTTCATCTACCCGATCATCGGGGTGAACGGCGGCGAGCCGGCCGAGCTGCGCGCCTGGCAGTTGCGGGCCGATCGCGAGGGCTACGACGAGGTGGAAATCCATATCGACGATACTTAGAAGTGATTGATCATGCGAGCAGTTGCGGTATCCTGACAGCTTCAACATTGAAGCCGCCAATCCAGACGAGGAAGAGACGGAGGACACGATACGATGAGTACCCAGATGGCCAGCGCCCAGATCCGAATCCCCACGGCGCTCCGCCAGTTCGCTGGCGGCCAGGCCACCTATGACGTCACCGCCAGCACGGTCGGCCAGGCGCTCAGCCAGCTCACGGCTGAGTACCCCGACCTCGGCAAGCATCTCTTCAACGACGAGGGGCAGCTGCGCTCGTTCGTCAACATCTATTACAACGAGGAAGACATTCGCTACCTCGACGGCCCGGACACCGAGCTGCGCGACGGCGGCGAGATCACGATCGTTCCCTCGATCGCCGGCGGCGCGATCGACATCCAGCCGCAGGCGACGCTCGACGCCGACGAGATCATGCGCTACAGCCGCCATCTGATCATGCCCGAGGTGGCCATGAGCGGGCAGGAGAAGCTGAAGGCCGCCAAGGTGCTGCTGATCGGCGCTGGCGGGCTCGGCTCGCCGCTGGGGCTGTACCTGGCCGCGGCCGGCGTCGGCACGATCGGCCTGGTCGACGCCGACGAGGTCGATACCACCAACCTGCAGCGCCAGATCCTGTTCGGCACCAGCGACGTCGGCGTGCCCAAGATCGATGCGGCAGAGCAGCGCCTGAAGGACCTCAACCCGCACATCAACCTGGTCAAGCACAACCTGCGCCTGACCTCTGAGAACGCCCTTGAGGTCCTTAAGGACTACGACGTGATCGTCGACGGCACCGACAACTTCCCGACCCGTTACCTGGTCAACGACGCCTGTGTGCTGCTCGGCAAGCCCAACGTCTACGGCTCGATCTTCCGCTTCGAGGGCCAGGTCTCGGTCTTCTACGCCGAGGAGGGGCCGTGCTACCGCTGCCTCTACCCAGAGCCTCCGCCTCCCGGCCTGGTGCCGAGCTGCGCCGAGGGCGGCGTGCTGGGCGTCCTGCCGGGCACGGTCGGCGCCATGCAGGCCACCGAGACGATCAAGCTGATCCTGGGTATCGGCAACCCGCTGATCGGTCGCCTGCTGCGCTATGACGCGCTGGGCATGGAGTTCCGCGAGTTCAAGCTGCGCAAGGACCCGCGCTGCCCGGTCTGCGGCGAGCACCCGACCGTCACCGAGCTGATCGACTACGACGAGTTCTGCGGCTTCGGCGGGAACCACGTCGAGCCGGACGAAGCGCTGACCCCGGAGTGGGAGATCACCGCCAGCGAGCTTGCCGCCGCCCGCGCCGCCGGCAAGCGCCCGGTCGTCGTCGACGTCCGCGAGCCGCACGAGCGCGAGATCGGCTACATCCCGGACTCGATCCTGATCCCGGTCGGCGAGATCCCGGCGCGCATGCACGAATTGGATTCGGCGGACGAGATCGTGCTCTACTGCCGCACCGGCGTGCGCAGCGCTCGCGCCCTGGAGCAGCTTCGCGCGGCCGGCTTTGGCAAGCTCAAGAACCTCGTCGGCGGCATCCACGCCTGGTCCGACGAAGTCGACCCCAGCATCCCGAAGTACTAAGCGCAACACACCTAAATTCGGCAGCACAAGAGCCACCGGCCCATCTACGGGCGGTGGCTCTTGTGCCATAATGCGAACATAATTTCGCGCCAGCGAAGATGATCGAATCGCAGGAAGAATCACCACCGTTATATCTCACACAACGCCCCGGTAATCTCTGGAGCGTACTCGACCTTTACGCAGACGCGATCCGTGTTGACAATCGCTCCCTGGCGCGCGCCTAACCAGCAACCGTTGGTTGAACTCCAGCATCTCTAATCACCACCAGCTCATGCTTGGCGCGGGAGCAGGCGACGAGGTGGAGCTGGTGGTTGGTGTCGTAGCGGTCCATCTCGGTGAGGATGACGACGGGGCGCTCGAGACCCTTGAAACTGTGGATGGTCGAGACGAGCACCTGGCGGTCGGCCGGCGGGTCCTGCCAGGTGAGCGTGTAGCGGCCGACGCGCTGCCCGGTCTTCCAGCGGCTGCGGGCCTCGCTCAGCGGGGTCAGCACCACGATGTCAGTTACGCTGACGCCGCCCTCGGAGATCAAACGGTGGAGTTGCTCGCCCAGGGTGACGGCCGGGTCATCGGCCTGGATGATGACCGGCGGACGGCCTTCGGGACCGGCGCCGACCACACCGTCCTCGTAGAAAT
>DATGQR010000647.1:0-2882 GCA_035304105.1 Thermomicrobiales bacterium
CCCCGCTCCAGCCCGCCGGATCGGACGGGCACGTGGCTCCGGCGGGTTACGAACCGGCGGGCACCGCCGTAGCGGCATCCTGGGTGCCGATGATCGCGATCGCGCTGGCGCAGATTCAGCTCGGCTTCAATGTCAACGCGCTGGTGATGTCCATGGGCGCGATCGTCGGCGACCTCGACACCTCGGCGACGATGCTGGGGACGGCGCTGGTCGTCTACTCGCTGGCCGTCGCCGGGCTGGTGATGCTCGGCGCGCAGCTCGCGTCGCGCATCGGGGCACGGCGCGCGTTTCAGCTGGGCCTGGCCGCCCAGGGGCTGGCCATGATCTGGATGGCACTGGCCGGGAGCGCAACCGAGATGATCGCGGCGCAAGCCATCGCCGGGATCGCGGCCGCGGCGGCTGTGCCTGCCTTCGTCGTCCTCATTGCGGCCAGCTATCGCGGCAAGCAACAGGAGCAGGCGCTGGGCTTCCTGGGAGCCGCTCAGGCCAGTTCCGCGATGCTGGCCTTTCTTGTCGTCGGGTTAATGGGCGCGGTGGTCAGCTGGCGCTGGTCATTCGCGCTCATCGTCGCCATGGCGGCGGTCAACCTCGCCCTCAGCCCGCGCCTCAAGTCGGACGAACCGGAACACGGCATCCGCATCGACTGGATCGGCGCGCTCCTGGCGGCCATGGCAATCGGCCTGATCTCACTGGGCTTCAATGGAGTGAACGACTGGGGCCTGCTGGTCGCGTCAACCGGGGCGCCGTTCGACCTCGGAGGACTCTCGCCAGCGCCGATCCTGTTCGTCATCGGCATCGTCTTTGGCCAGGGATTTGCCGTCTGGCTGCGCCGGCAGCGGAGCGTGGGTGGCCCGGGGCTGTTCGCGCTTGAGGTGCTCGGCACCAGCCAGGAGCGCGCCGCGACGGTCGCGCTGCTGGTCATCGCCGCCCTGGGTCCGGCGATCAACTTCCTGCTGCCGCTCTACGTCCAGATCATCCAGGGCCGCAGCACGGCCGAGACCGCCGTCGCCGTCGTGCCCTACTCGCTCGCTATATTCACCAGCACGATCTTCGTGGTGCGCGCCTACGCGCGCTACTCGCCACGCGCCATCGGGCGCGCCGGCTTCGTGGCCGTCGCCGCCGGCCTGTTCGCGCTGGCGGCGGCGATCAATAACGACTGGGGCACACCGGCGGTCATCGTCAGCCTCATCGTCGTCGGGCTCGGCGAAGGCGCGCTGCTCACCCTGATGTTCAACGTGCTGGTATCGGCCTCGCCGAAGGAGCTGGCCGGTCAGGTTGGCGCGCTGCGCGGGACGGTCAACAACCTGGCGACCGGGCTGGGCACAGCGCTCGCCAGCATCGTCGCGACCAGCGCGCTGAGCCTGTTGATCGCGAGCAGCCTGGCCGGCAACGCGATCATCCCGCCCACGCTGGTCGACGAGATCGATGGCATTGAGCTCGACGAGGTCAACTTCGTCAGCAACGAAGACCTCAAAACGCTACTGGCGGGCAGCCCGGCAACGCCCGAGCAGGTCGAGGAGGCGCTACGGATCAACGAGGAGGCGCGCCTGCGAGCGCTCAAGATCTCGTTCCTGGTGCTCGGCCTGCTGGCGCTGCTTGGAATCATCCCGGCCGGTGGTTTGCCGCCGTATGTGCCCGGCGAGTTGCCGGATGACCTGCATGCAGGATGGGAGGTGGAAACGGAAGACCATCTGCCGCCAGTAGGCGTGGCGATCTGAATGATCGCGCCGGGCGCAAACCCGGAGGCTACTCAGGAAACAGGTCCGCACGCTGGCGAGCCGCGACGGATACGGCACGGGAGTAGAGGGAACACAGATGGCAACGTTGACAGTCTTCGAATACGACACGCCGAGCGGCGCGGAGCGCGCAATCGCGGAGCTTGGCCCGTTGCAGGAGCAACGGCTGATCAGGATCCTGGACGCCGCCGTCGTTCGCTGGGAGAACGGCACGAAGAAACCCCAGACCCGCCAGCTCGCCAATGTCGCTGGCGCCGGGGCGATGCAGGGCGCTTTCTGGGGCCTGCTGTTCGGTCTGATCTTCTGGGTGCCGCTGCTCGGCGCGGCGGTGGGCGCCGGCCTGGGAGCCCTGACGGCCTCGATGACGGACTTCGGCATCGACGATGACTTCATCAAGCGCGTGCGCGCCGACGTCATCGAGGGAACCTCTGCACTCTTCCTACTCTCGTCCGACGCCGTGCCGGACCGCCTGGCCGACGAGCTGCGCTCGCGCGGCGCCCAGCCGTCGAGATTGATCGCCAGCAACCTCTCGGGAGAACAGGAAGACCGGCTGCGCGAGTTGTTCGAGGTCGAATAGGCCGCCTTTGAGCCTGGTAACGGCTCTCGCGCCCGAGGGCGGCGGGTCCCTCCGGCGTCAACGACGCCCTCGAACATGCAGAAGCGGCGACGGCTCGCGCCAGCGCCACCCAATCGACAGGAGGAGCGCCATGTCAACCACGTCCACGACCTCCAGCGACCGCGCGCGGGAGTTCTCGCGCGAGCACGCCGAGCGGTTCCGCCGCGAGCTACACGAACTGCTGCGTATCCCGAGCCTGAGCGGTGACCCGGCCCACGCTGCAGACATCCGCCGCGCGGCCGAGTGGCTCGCCGATCATCTGCGAGGGATCGGAGCCGAAAACGTCGCCGTCATGGAAACCGCCGGGCACCCGGTCGTCTACGGCGAATGGCTCGGGGCAGGGCCGGACGCGCCGAGCGTGCTGGTATACGGCCACTACGACGTCGTGCCAGCCGCGCGCGAGGATGGCTGGGACACCGAACCCTTCGAGCCGGTCGAGAAGGACGGCAAGATCTACGCCCGCGGCGCGACCGACGACAAGGGGCAGCTCTTCATCCACGTCAAGGCCTTCGAGGCCTACATGCAGGCTG
>DATGQR010000648.1:0-5876 GCA_035304105.1 Thermomicrobiales bacterium
CTCACCGGACGAGATCCCGGCCAGCCGGCCGAAGAAGATGCTGAACACGACCATCGTGAACAGCGGCTGGATGATCGCCCAGGCCGCACCGAGGACAGTCTGCTTGTACTGCACCTTCACATTGGCCCAGACGAGGAAGTAGAGCAGCTCGCGATATCCCCAGAGCTCGCCCGGCTTGAACCCGAACCAGCCGCGCGGCGGCTCGATGACCGTAACCGGAATGTTCGCGACGCTCGCTTCGGGCATCGGGATCTCGAGCGTCGTCCCGCCGGCATGTCCTCGCGCGGTCATCGCTCTGCTCCTGGCTCCCGTCCGTATCACGGCCGTCAGGTACGTACTGGCGACATCGACAGCACCGGACCCGATCCTACTGAGCGGCCTGGCGGTCAACGAGATTCACAAGTCCTAGTTGGCGTTTCGAACGGCGAGAATCGTCGGCGCCCGATTTCGCGGTAGCGCCGGGCGCGCGGTTCAAACGTCCTGGCCTTGCGCCCGGGGCGGTCTTCGGTCTACCTTGATGATTGGTCGCAAGAACGTCCACCGAAGCGCGCGCCGACTAGCCGGCACGCAGCCGCGTGATCATGGGTGAGTGACGGATGCGACCAAAGTTATGGCAGGCAACGCACCCTCTGACGGGCTGGGTCGGGAGACGGCGCCGGTGACTTCAGACGAAGTGACGCAGCAGAAGACGGGAAGCACGGTCCTGACTCGCTTCTACGAGCTTGTCGATCGGCATCCCGACAAGACAGCGCTGATCTACGCGCCGGTGTCCGGGTCGGAAATCGAGGTGAGCTGGGTGGAGTTCGACCGGGCCTCGACCCGGATCGCGCGTCTCTTCGCCAGCGAGTATGGCGTGAACGAGCGCTCGCTCGTCGTCGCCGCCACGCGCAACTCCCACCTGCACTACTTCGTCACCTACGCCGCCTGGAAGCTGGGCGCGCTGGCGCTGCCGCTGCGGGCCGAACTCCCGGCGCGGGAGCGCGACGAGATTCTGGAGCTCGCGAAACCGGCGGTCATCTACGCCGAGTGGGAGGGTGTGGGCTATCCGACGATATCGCCGGAAGAACTGATGACGCGCGCCGCGGCCTACTCGGACGAGCGGTTGCCGAACGTGCACCCACACCCCGGCAAGGCGATCGCCTCCGGCGGCTCGACCGGGCGCTCCAAGATCATCGTCGACCGCACCTGGGACCCGACCGAGTGGCGGCGTACGCTGGGTATGGCGGACGGTCAGGTCCAGTTGATGGCCGCGCCGCTCTACCACAACTCGCCCAAGCTGATCGGCAATACCGGACTGATGAAGGACCACACCATCGTCATCATGCAGCGCTTCACGCCGGAACAGGCGGTGGACTTGATCGAGCGCCACCGGGTCCAGTATGCCTATTTGCCGCCGATCATCCTCCAGCGGATCGCCCGGATGCCCGGCATCGAGGAGCGCGATCTCTCCAGCATCGAGGCATTTCACAGCTCGGCGGCGGTCTGCCCGCCCTGGCTCAAGCGCTGGTGGATCGAGCGCATCGGTGCAGAGAAGGTCTGGGAGGTCTACGGCTCATCGGAGGGCATCGGCGCGACGATCATCCGCGGCGACGAGTGGCTGGAGCACCCGGGCAGCGTCGGTAGGCCCTCCGACAACGCAGAGTTGAAGATCTTCGATGAAGAGCAGCGCGAACTGCCGCCGGGCGAGGTCGGGGAGATCTACATGCGCAGGCCGAACCCGCCAACCTTCAACTACATCGGCGCGCCGCCGCTGAAGTCGACGCCGGACGGCTTCTACTCGATCGGCGACCTCGGCTGGGTGGACGAGGACGGCTACCTCTACATTGCGGACCGGCGCACCGACATGATCGTCACCGGCGGGGCCAACGTCTATCCGGCCGAGGTCGAGGCGGCGCTCGGAGAGCACCCCGAGGTGGTCGACGTCGTCGTCGTGGGCATCCCCGACGACGAGTGGGGCCGTCGCGTCCACGCGATCATCCAGCCACGTGACCCGGCGAACCCACCCAGCGTCGAGGAGCTCAACCGCCACGTGCGCGAGCGTCTGGTCAACTATAAGGCGCCGAAGACGTACGAGTTCCTGCATGAGTTCCCGCGCAATGAGGCCGGCAAGATCCGGCGCACCGAGCTGGCAGCTGAGCGTGAATCGGGAGTGGTTGCGGCGCAGGCACCGGCGTCCTGAATCGTCTATTCCAACGCTCACGATCGGGTAGCGCGTCCGCCGGAGCCACACGCTCAACTACCTGGAGAGTCCGTCACGGCCTCCCAGGGCGGACGCGGTCACATTGACGGTCTAAACGCTGGGACTAGCGACGATTGCATCGACGATGAAGCGGCGAGCCGCCTCGTCCTGATCGCGCATGATGCATTCCGCGGCCTCACCGTCGCCGTTGACCAGAGCGGCTCGACCAGCTGATATTTCGGGCCGGTGAGGGCTCTCAACGACGCCATACGGGAAGCCGGGCCGGAGCCGACCGACCTCTAAACGGCTCGGCTCCAGCCAGTCACTATTTCTTCGCGGACTCCGCCAGCGCGATGCGGTCGGCGCGGATCTCCTTGGGCAGGCCGAGGACGCGCTCGCCGAGGATATTCTTCTGGACTTCGGACGTTCCGGCAGCGATCGTGCCGCTGAAGGAGGCTGCCAGGGCGTGCGCCCAGGAGCCGGACTCCCCGTAATGGACTTCGTCCTCAAGCGCCAGTTCGGCCGGGGCGCCGGCAGCCAGCAGGCCGTAGGGGCCGAGGATCTCGTTGATCAGGCCCTGCACGCGCTTGTTCAGCTCGGAGCGGTGCAGCTTGGCGACCGATGATTCGGGGCCCGGGCGCTGTCCCTTCTCCAGCCGGCTCAGGATGCGCATCGCCGCGTAGCGTAGCACTTCGACCTCCCGGTAGATCTCGGCGACCTTGCCGCGTATGACCGGGTCGTCGATCGCCCGCGTGCCGTCGACCCGCAGCTCAGAGGCAACCTCCAGTAGCCGCCGGACGATGCGCTGGTTCTGGCTGACGGCAGCCATCAAGCTGCCGCCGCGCTCGTAGGAGAGCGTGGTCTGGGCGATGCGCCAACCGGTATTCAGCTCGCCGACCAGGTTGTCAGCCGGGACGACAACATTGCTAAAGAAAATCTCGCTGAAGCCGGTGTCACCGTTGATCTGCTTGAGCGGCCGCGCCTCGACGCCGGGGCTGCGCATATCGACCAGCATGCATGAGATGCCGTCGTGCTTCGGCGCCCGCGGGTCAGTGCGCGCCAGCATCAGGCCCCAGTCAGCGTGGTGGCCGCCGCTGGTCCAGATCTTCTGGCCGTTGACGATGAAGTTGTCGCCGTCGATCTCGGCGCGGCATTGCAGGCTGGCGAGGTCGGAGCCGGAGTTCGGTTCGGAGTAGAGCTGGCACCAAAGTTCCTCGCCCGTGAGGATATTCTTCAGATAGCGCTTCTTCTGCTCCTCGGTGCCGTGGTGGATCAGCGTCGGGCCGACGATGCCGATGCCGAGTCCGTTGACGCCGGCCGGGGCGTTGATGCGCGCCATCTCCTCGGCCACAATGGCTTGCTCCATGGGTCGCGCGTCGCGGCCGCCGTACTCCTTCGGCCAGCCCATACCGATGAAGCCGGCGTCGTAGAGCTTGCGGTGCCACTCGCGGCGCTCCTCGATCGTGCGGATGCGCTTGCGTGGCACGTTCGCCTCCAGCCAGCTGCGAACCTCCTGGCGGAAGGCTTCGTCTTCGGGCGTATAGCGGAGATCCATCGCGGTCCATCCTCTCGCCGGCCGGGCCATCGTGTTGTGCAGTGGCCGTACGCTAGCCGCTGAAGCTCAAGCCTGTCAATTGCCCGGCGGCAGCTAGGCCAGATTGCGGAGCTGGGGGTCGAGAGCATCTCGCAGCCAGTCGCCGATCAGGTTGATCGAGAGCACGGTGATCATGATCGCGATTCCCGGCAGGGTGGTCAGCCACCAGGCCGTCGACATATAGGTGCGGCCATCGGCAAGCATGTTGCCCCAGGTCGGAACCTTCGTGCCGACGCCGAGACCGAGGTAGGAGAGGCCGGCCTCGGCGATGATCGTGGCGGCGACCGCGAAAGTGCCGTAGACGATAATCGGGGTCACGACGTTGGGCAACATGTGGCGGGCGAGCAGCACGGAATCCCGCACTCCGATCGCCCTGGCGGCGGTGATGTATTCGTGCTCGCGAGCGGCCAGGACCGAGCCGCGGATCAGCCGCGCATAGGGCACCCAACCGGCGATGGCGAGAACGAGAATGACGTTCAATAGCCCGCCGCCCAGGACGGCGACGATGGCGATTGCCAGCAACAGGTAGGGAAAAGCCAGGAAGATGTCACCGATGCGCATGATCAGCGTGTCGGCGAACCCGCCATAGAAGCCGGCGATCAGGCCGAGGCTGGAGCCGGCGACCGCGCCAAGGAACACGGCGGTGATCCCGACGATGACCGAGACACGCGCACCGTAGATCAGCCGCGACAGGATGTCGCGCCCGAGCGCATCCGTTCCCAGCCAGTGCTCACTGGAACCGTGGATCGTCTCGTTCGTCCCGTAGCGCGGGCAACTAGTGAAGGCCGGGCAGGTAAGCCGCTCGGTCATCTCCTGCTTCGCGGGATCGTATGGGGCAAGGACGGGCGCGAACAGAGCAGCCAATCCCACCATGAGCAACACGAACAACCCGACGATACCGGCGTAGTTCCGGCGCAACAGGCGTAACGCCCGGCGCCAGCCCGAGGGCCGCACACGCACCTCGCTGAAGGCGCCTGCCAGCGCGCTCGCCGGCGTCGTTTCTGAGACCGTCGTTTGCTTCGCCATTGTCTCTCCAGTACCGCTTAGGTGAGCCGAATCCGCGGGTCGAGCCAGGTGTAGATGATGTCGACCGCCAGGTTGATCAGCACGAAGCTCGCGGCGATGATGAAAACGGCGGCCTGGACGACCGGGAAGTCCCGACTGCTGATGGCCGTGACCAGCAACTGGCCGACACCGTTCCAATTGAAGATCTGCTCGGTGATGATCGCCCCGGCCAGCAAGTTGCCGAAGTCAAGCCCGATGACCGTGACCAGAGGGATGGCGGTGTTCTTGAAGGCGTGCCGCATGACGAGCGGGCGCTCGCTCAGCCCCTTCGCGCGCGCCGTGCGGATGTAGTCGGCGCTGAGCACGTCGAGCATGCCGGAGCGTGTCAGGCGCGTCAGGCGCGCTGTACCGGCCGCAGCCAGCGTGATCGTCGGCAGGATGAAGAACTTCCAGTTGGATTCGAAGCCCTGCGACGGGAACCAGCCCAGGTGGACGGCGAAGATGAGGATCAGCATCAAGCCGAGCCAGAAGTTTGGCACCGCCTGACCGAACAGCGCGAGAAGCATCACGAACTGGTCGATGAGGCCTCCGCGCCGGACGGCAGCGATGGTGCCCAGGGCGATGGACACGGTCACTGACAGGACTAATGCGCAGAAGGCCAGCGCGATCGTGCGTGGATACCGGTCCAGCACGACCTCCATCGAGGAGAAGCCGCCGAAGCGCAGCGATTCCTGAAAGTCGCCGCGCGCGGCATCGCCCAGGAAGCGGAAATACTGGACGTACAGCGGGTCATCCAGCCCGAGGTCGGCTCTGAGGCGCTCGATATCTTCCGCGCTAGCGGCCTCACCGAGCATCAACGCGATCGGATCGCCGGTCAGGTTCGTGATGATGAACACTGCCGTGACCACGCCGAAGATCACGAAGACGGACTGTAACAACCGCCGGATGATGTAACGTACCATCGCTCAGCTTTCTGGATTGCGTGAGGGCCGCAGCCCTTACCCCAGCCCCTCTCCCACTCGCTGCGCGGAGGGAGAGGGGAGCCTGGGAAGGGAACGGTGACCACGGATTGGGGAAGAGAGAAGTCGGGCCAGTCTT
>DATGQR010000649.1:0-5499 GCA_035304105.1 Thermomicrobiales bacterium
AAGAAGGCGTCGCTCGCCAGCACGCTGCCGGCCGCTTCATCGCCCGCCACCCGCGCAGCGATGTTGACGCTCTCCAGCCGGTTGGGCTGCCCCGCGCCGATCCCGACGATGCGGTTCTCCTGCGCCAGCACGATCGCGTTCGACTTCACCCACGGGACCACCCGCCAGGCCAGCTCCAGGGCGCGAATCTCGCTCTCGGTCGGCGCCCGCTTGGTGACGACCTTCCACTGGCTGGCGTCCGCGCCACCCGGGTCGGCCTCTTGCACCAGCAGGCCGCCGGGCACCGAGCGCACGTCCCAGACCGCCTCGCGGTGATCGCCGGGCGCGGTGACGATCCGCCGGTTGCTCTGACGCGCCAGCAGCGCCAGGGCATCGGGCTCGTAGCCTGGCGCGATCACCACGTCGAGCCGCTGCCGGCCGACCGTCTCGGCGGTCGCCAGGTCGACCGTCTGGTTGAAAGCCAGGATGCCGCCGAAGGCCGACACCGGATCGCCGGCCAGCGCCAGTTCATAGGCCTCGGCGAGCGTCGTGCCGACTCCGACGCCGCAGGGCAGGGTGTGCTTGACGATCACCGCCGCTGGCCCCTCGAATTGCATGACGCAGCCCCAGGCGGCCGTGGAGTCCAGGTAGTTGTTGTAGGAGAGCTGCTTGTCGTCGTGAACCGCCCAGGTGGCGATGCCCCGCGCCGGCCCGATGGCGGGGCGGGCGTAGATCGCGGCCCGCTGGTGCGGGTTCTCGCCGTAGCGCGCCTCGCTCAGCAGCCGCCCCGCCACGCTCAGCTCGGGCGGGAAATCCGGATTCGGGCCACGCAGGTACTCGGCCACCAGGCTGTCGTAGGCGCTGACGTGGCCGAAAGCGCGCGCCGCCAGTTCCCGCCGCGTCGCCTCATCGACGCTCTCGATCCCGCCGGACTCGATCATGGCGAGCACTCGATCGTAGTCGTTCGGATCCACCAGCACGATCACGCCGGCGTAATTCTTGGCGGCCGCGCGTAGCATCGCCGGGCCGCCGATGTCGATGTTCTCGATGGCGTCGTCGTGGGACACGTTCGGGTTCGAGACGACCTGCGCGAAGGGATAGAGGTTCAGAATCAGCACGTCGATCGGGGTTATGCCGTGGCCGGCGATGGTGTCCATGTGGTCCTGCCGGTCGCGGCGAGCAAGCAGCGCGCCGTGGATGGCCGGGTGCAGCGTCTTGACGCGCCCCTCGAGGATCTCCGGGAAACCGGTCAGGTCGCTGACCTCGATGACCTCCAGCCCGGCGTCGCGCAACGCCCGGGCTGTGCCGCCGGTGGCTACCAGTTCCAGCCCGGCCGCGGCGAGCCTGCGCCCGGCCTCCTCAACACCCGTCTTGTCCGAGACGCTGATCAATGCCCGCGCCACAGGCGCCTTCCCTCCCCATTCACCCCTGACGATTGAGGACGCCATCCCCGCCCTGGCTAGCGGGGATGGCTTCGCGCCCACAATCCTACGCGACCGCGCGTCAGCATTGGAGCCGGAGGACCCGGGTAAGCTGCCCGTGGCCTAGCGAGCGGAACCGACCGGCTCCTTCTCGCGCTCAGCGGGCGCTTGCGCGGGCTCGCGATCGGCGTCGAGGCGCAACTGGCTGGTTTCCCGGCCAATAACCTCGGCCAACGCCCAGTCATCCAGCAGCCGCAGGCGCTTGCGCCAGGAGTTGATCCGCAGCAGGTAGGCTCCGTGCCAGACGACCCAGGCGGGGAAGCCGGAGAAGGTCAGCGGTCCGACCTCAGCCACGCCGGTGCGCTTGCCAAGCAGCGACAGGTGGCCGAGCGTCGCGTACTTGTACGGCCCCGCGTCCTTCCCGGCAATCGCGCCAGCGATGGCCTTCGCCACGTACTTGCCCTGTCCCTGAGCGGCCTGCGCAGTCGGCGGCACGCCTTGACCGCTGGCCGGGTCGATCACCCAGGCGGCATCGCCGATCGCGAACACCTCCGGTCGCCCCAGCACACGCAGGTAGTCGTCGACGATCAGGGAGCCATTGCGCGCGTGCTCCAGCGGCAGCTCGCGCACGACGCGCGGCGCCGACGTCCCAGCCGCCCAGAAGATGTTGTAGGCGGACAGCGCGCCCTGGCTGGTCTGGATCAGTCCGTCACTCGCGCCTTCGACCGAGACGCCGGTGAAGACGTCGACGCCCTGCTTCTCCAGAACCCTCTGCACTATCGCCGACACCTTCGGCGAGCTGCCCGGCATCAGCCGGTCGGAGCGGCTAATCAACACCACCCTCGCGGGCGAATCCTGCAGCCAGGGGTAGTTCTTGAAGAGCCCGCTCGACAGGTATTCGCGGATCGTCGCGGCCAGCTCGACACCGGTATCTCCGCCCCCGCTGACGACGAACGTCAGCCTGGCACGGCGTTCCTCGGGGTCGGTCGTGTTGTGCGCCAGCTCGACGGCGTCGATCAGGTGATTGCGGAGCGCCACGGCGTCGCCGGCCGACTGGAAGGTCAGCGCCCGTTCGCGCAGCCCCGGAAGATCGGGCACGATCGTCTGCCTGCCGAGCGCGATCACCAGGTAGTCATAGGGACGCGGCCCAGCGCTGGTCAGCACCTCGCGCCGCTCGAAGTCGATGCCCTCGACCTCGGCCTGCAGCGCGTGGAAGCGGCGGCGGCGCTGGAAGTCGCGGATCGGCACGACGACGTTGTTGGGATTGGTGCGCCCGGACGCGACGGTCCAGAGCAGGGGAGTGAACATCTGGCTGTTGTCGCGGTCGATCACCAGCACGCTGGTGTCGCTCTTGCGCCCGAGCTTCTTCTCCAGCTCGAGTGCGGTGGTCAAACCACCGAAACCTGCCCCCAGGATGACCACGCGGGTCGCCGCCTGACGGTGCATCTCCTCGGTCGCGCTGACGTGCGACCCGTTCAGCATGCGGGGAAGATTCATCGGGGAGCTCCTCTCTGAGCCTCCGTACGAGCGCCGACTCCGTCGTCGGCGCCGAACTGTTCGTTAGGTAGAACGTGGTCCGGTGACCCTACATTCCTCCTGTCAAGACCGTAGCCGGCTGCAGCACGACGACCGGGAAAGCGCGCCGCGCCATCGCCTGATAGCGCCGCAGGACCGGGTACCGGTCCGCCAGCCGGTCCCAGAGCTGTGCGCGGTCGTGTCCCTCGACCGTGCGCGCGACCATATCTCGGGTCTGCCCGCCGACCTGGACGCGCACCAGCGGGTTGGCGCGCAGGTTGTGGTACCACCCGGGATGCCGCTCCGCGCCGGCGGCCGAGGCGACGACCACGACGTCGTCGCCCGAGCGTACGAAGCAGAGCGGCCAGGTTCGGGGCCGGCGCGACTTCCGGCCAGTCGTCGTGAGCAGCAGCACCTCGCCGCCGCGAAACGTGCCCGCCGCGCGCCCACCACTGAGTCGGTATGCCAGACGGTGTAACACGCTGACAAAGCGCAGCGCGCCCCTTCCCCAGCGCCACTGAGGCCAGGCGACCCGCTCCGGCCAGAGGACTTCGTCGCCGGCGCGGGCGACGCCAGCGGTTCCCATCGCCACGCCAACGTAGCTCCGGTGCATCTTCGACACCTCCATTGCGTCTCGTTCGTCGAGAACCTCCGGGTTCCAGTGCCTCGCTCGCCGTTGAACGAGTTAGCGTCGAACCCAACATCAGGTACACCGCCCGCTCAGCCGATGTGACAGCCGTCACCCGGCCGTCGGTGACCAAAAGTCATCTGGCGGCGAGCGCCAGGGGGTATCCCCTACGCTTGCCGCCAGATGAAAATCATTGGAAACCAGCCCGTCCTCTTGCCCGCTTGAGGCGCCATTCGTCGCTACGCCTCGCCTGGTAGACCCTAACGGCCGATCCCCGGTAGCAGGCGACGTGATCCAGAGGCTGCCTTGCGGCGCGCCTACACCATCCTCCGAATTATCAAGCCGCACATTGGAACCACGCGTACATGTGTCCATACGGGTGGAGACAAGCTCCACCCCTACGGTCATTCAACGGGTGCCCCGGCTCAACGCAAGTCGGGGCGTGTGTGGACGCACCAGCGGCTAGCCCCGTGCGGGCCGCCCGCAGCTGACCGGTTGACAGTGAGCGGCTACGCCCTACGAGCCGGCGGCGTCGAGCATTGGCAGCTTCATGCCCGTGGCGCGGGCGTGGGCGATGGCGCGCTCGTAGCCAGCGTCGGCGTGGCGCATGACGCCGGTGCCGGGGTCGGATGTCAGCACCCGCTCCAGACGCCGCGCGGCGTCCTCCGTGCCGTCGGCGACCACCACCATGCCGGCGTGGATCGAGAGGCCCATCCCAACCCCGCCACCGTGGTGCACCGACACCCAGGTCGCGCCCGAGGCGGTGTTCAGCAGCGCGTTGAGGATCGGCCAGTCGGCGATGGCGTCCGAGCCGTCGGCCATGCCCTCGGTCTCGCGGTAGGGCGAGGCCACCGAGCCGGCGTCCAGGTGGTCGCGGCCGATCACGATCGGCGCCTTGACCTTGCCGCTGGCGACCAGCTCGTTGAAGGCCAACCCGGCCAGGTGCCGCTCGCCATAGCCCAGCCAGCAGATGCGCGACGGCAGCCCCTGGTACTCCACGCGCTCCTCGGCCATCCGCAGCCAGCGATGCAGCGATTCGTTCTCCGGGAACAATTCGATCAGCGCCTCGTCAGTCGCCAGGATGTCGTCCGGGTCGCCGGAGAGCGCCACCCAACGGAACGGTCCCTTGCCCTCGCAGAACAGCGGACGCACGAAGGCCGGCACGAAGCCAGGGTAGTCGAAGGCATTCTCCACGCCGCCGAGCTGCGCCTGGCCGCGCAGGTTGTTGCCGTAGTCGAAAGCCACCGCGCCCGCCTTCTGCAGGGCGAGGATCGCCTCGACGTGCCGCGCCATCGACTCACGCGCCCGGCGGACGTACAGCTCCGGGTCGGTGCGTCGCAGGACCGCCGCGTCCTCAAGCGTCATCTCAGCCACCACATAGCCGTCCAGCGGGTCATGCGCCGACGTCTGGTCGGTAACGACGTCCGGCACGAAGCCGCGCGCGACGATCTCGGGCAGCACCTCGGCGGCATTGCCGATCAAAGCGATCGAGCGCGCCTCGCCAGCGTCGCGGTAACGCTCGGCAGCTTCCAGCGCGGCATCCAGAGAAACCGCCAACTCATCGCAGTAGCGCGTCTGCAGCCGGCGCTCGACGCGCGCCGGGTCGACCTCGACTACCAGGCAGACGCCGCCGTTCATCGTGACGGCCAGCGGCTGGGCGCCGCCCATGCCGCCGAGACCGGCCGTGACGGTGAGCGTGCCGGCCAGCGATCCGCCGAAATGTTTCGCCGCGACCGACGCCAGCGTCTCGTACGTGCCCTGCAGGATGCCCTGCGTGCCGATGTAGATCCAGCTCCCGGCCGTCATCTGGCCGTACATCGTGAGGCCCTTGTCCTCGAGGTCGCGGAAGACCTCCCAGGTGGCCCAGGCCGGCACGAGCAGGGCGTTGGCGATGAGGACGCGGGGCGCCCAGGGGTGCGTGCGGAAGACCGCTACCGGCTTGCCGGACTGCACGAT
>DATGQR010000650.1:0-2941 GCA_035304105.1 Thermomicrobiales bacterium
ACGCAACGGAGGCCTTCACTAAGACCGAGTTGCAGTACGTGCGCGGCTCCTTCCGCTGGGAGGACCCCGAGTTCGAGAACGCCACGGCCGTGTTCCGCATCGTGAACGGCTCCCAATTCGAGATTACGGTCGAAAGCCTGATGGTTGCCCTGACGTTTGACGGTGAGTTCGCCGGCACCGATTACGAGCGCTGGCAGCCGATTCGCGTCGCGCCCGGCGATACGCGCGACATCCCGTTCAACTTCACGGTGACGTCCAACAGCATTCAGCCGCGCGGCGGGACGGCCAATCTCGGATTCCGCGGGCAGCTGAGGATCACTTTCGCCGAATTCGAGGAGCCGCTGGCTTTCCGCTTCAGCGGCAATATAGGAGTGACGCCATATGAAGGCGAATGACCTGCGAGCCGCGCTGCGGACGCGCGCCGGGATGCTGATGGTGGGCGCGTTGCAGTGGTTGCTGCTAACCGGCACGCTCGGGGCGCTCGTCATCTACACCGATCGCTCGCTGCAGGGTCTGATCGGCTATCACCTGCAAGCCGGCTACGCTTTCTTCGGCGCGCTGGTCATCGGCCTGCTGTTCGGCGCCACCATCGAGCGCACTCGCGTGCTGTCCGTCGTCGTGCTGACGGCGTGCGCCGCGGCCGCCGGCATGTACGCGGCGGTGCTCTACCTGCCCGTCTGGACCGGCGTCATCGTGTCGACGTCCGGGTTGCAGAACTTTGCGACCAGCCGCTCGATACTCCACTTCGGGCTGATGCTCGTGCCGACCGGGATCGGCGCGGTAGCCGGTCAGCTGCTCGGCCCGATGATCCCTGGCGGCGACCTGCTCCAGGATCCCAAGCGCTACGAGGCCGAGGACTGGTGGCTCACGCGCCGCTCTCGTGGCGAGAGCGATGCAAGCCGGCGCTCGCCCTGAGATAGCGTCGCCGCTCGGATCGCATGATCGGAAAGCTTCGTCGCCCCCGATTTCAGCTCAGACGAGCGCGACGAACCCCTGGTCGGTGACTCTGGCCTCGGGGATCACGGACAGCGCCATGAACGCCAGAAGGCCAAAGGGTGACTTTAGTTGCGCGCCCAGTTCGCGCGCGTGATACTCGATGCGCTCGTAGGCCTCGGCCGTCTCGGCTAGCGGCCGGTCGCTAAGGATGCCCGCCACCGGCAGCGGCAGCCGGTCGATGACCTCGCCATCGGCCACGGCCGCCAGCCCGCCCTGCATCTCGGCCACCGCCTCGATCGCTGCCAGGATGTCGCCGTCGTTCGTCCCGACGGCCACGATGTTGTGGGCATCGTGAGCAATCGACGAGGCGAGCGCACCACGCCGCAGGCCGAAGCCCTGGATATAGCCGACGCCGACGTTTCCGGTCGCCCGGTGGCGCTCGACGCAGACGAGCTTGAGCAGGTCACGCTCCAGGTCCGGCACAGCCTCGCCGCTCTCGACACGCGGCTCGACCTCGACGAGCCGGGTGACGATTTGGCCATCGACCGCGCCGACCGCCCGGCGCGCATCGGCGGGATCCAGGCGGATATCGCTCGCGCTCAGCGGAGCGATGTGAACCGTGTCGCGTAGCGCGTCCGGGATTACCGACTCGGTGATGAACGCAGGCTCACCACCACGGGCGACGACGGCCCCGTGATACAGCACCAGCTCGCACTCGAAGCTCTCCAGATCCCGCAGGATCACGAGATCCGCTGCATAGCCGGGCGCGACCGCTCCAACACCTTCCAGGCGCCAGTAATCGGCGGTGTTGAACGTCGCCATCCTGATCGCTCGAATGGGATCGAGGCCGGCGCGCACCGCCCGGCGCAGCGTCTCGTCCATATGCCCCTGGGTGAGCAGCATCAAGCAGTCCCGGTCATCGCTGGCGAAGCAACAGCGCGGGAAAGTGTTGTCGTTCACCAGCGGGAGCAAATCGTGCAGGTTATGCTCGGTCGAGCCTTCGCGAATCATGAGCATCATGCCGCGCTCGAGCTTCTCGCGCGCCTCGTCGAGCTGCGTGGACTCGTGGTCGCTGGTCATGCCGGAGAGAATGTAGGCGTCGAGCGATCGCCCGCGCAGCCCGGGCGCGTGGCCGTCACGCCGGCGCCCGTTGGCAGCCCGGATGCGCTGGTAGATGTCAGGGTCGCCGGCAAGCACGCCCGGGAAGTTCATCATCTCGCCCAGGCCGGCCGTCCCGGCATAGGCCAGCGCCTCTTGAATCGCCTCGGTCGTCATCTCCGCGCCGGCCGTCTCCATCGGGCTAGCCGGCACGCAGGAGGGCACGGTGAAATGCACGCCCAGAGGAAGTCCCGCCGCTGCGTCGAGCATCGCCTGGAAGCCAGCCAGCCCGGCAACATTCACGATCTCATGCGGATCCGTGACAACCGCCCCGGTGCCGCGAGGCACGACCGCCCGGGCAAATTCCGGCAGCCAGAGCAGCGAACTCTCAGTGTGGATGTGACCGTCGATGAAGGACGGCGCGAGGTAGCTGCCGGCCAGGTCGATGACTTCGCTCGCTTCGCTGTAGTCACCGACCCCGACGATCACGCCGTCCGCGATGGCAACCGACGCCTCCTGGATCTCGCAGGTGAAGACGTTCACCACCCGAGCGTTCTTGAGGATCAGATCCGCCGGTTCGTCCCGCAGGGCGATACCCAAAGCGCGATGCCATCGATCCACGGTCACCTCCTCACGAGTTGATCTGCCGGGCCAGGAACAGCAGCGTCTCGTTCACGTCCTTGAGCTGATTCAGCGCGATCTCCGGCAGACGCTCGCTAGCCGAGAATGGAATTTGAATCGTTTTGCGCAGGGCGATGCCCTTCTCGAAGTCGTCCCACGTCAGCTTCTCCGTCTCGTCCAGCAGGCAACGCTGGATCGCCGGGATCGAGACGCGCGCCAGCCGCTCCAGGGCGTGGCGGCGGCGTGGATTCTCCTCGTCGATATACATCCCCGTCAGGGTCGCCCA
>DATGQR010000651.1:0-17176 GCA_035304105.1 Thermomicrobiales bacterium
CCAAGCACCACCAGGACCGCGGCGCCGGCCAGGGCGCCGTAGATGGGCCGCTCGCCGAGGAGCAGCGCGCCGGGCGGCATCAGCAGCGCCGTGGCGAGCGCGATGGCCCAGATCAGGCGGCGGGTGCGCGCACGTCCGAGCATGACGGCCAGGCCGCGCGCGCCGGAGGCCCGGTCACCTTCGACATCGGAGAGGGATTGCGCCAGGTGGATGGCCAGGACGTAGCTGCCACCCAGCGGATAGAGCCAGAGCAGGCGCGGCTCGAAGGCGTCCATCACCAGCCAGGTCCAGATCGGCAGCAGCGGCAGGGCGATCAGGTAAGGGATGCCGGAGAGCGGCGTGCGCTTGAGCCACAGGTTGTAGACGAAACCGCTGCCCGTCCCGAGCGCCAGCAGCGCCAGCGGCCAGGGGCCCAGCGCCCACCCGGCGGCCAGCGCCGCCAGCAGGCCGCCGGCCACGATCGGCGGGACGCTTTCTGGCCGCACCAGCCCGGCCGGGATGGGCTTCTCCGGCTGGTGGCGGGCGTCATGCTCGCGGTCGCATAGCTCGTTGTGCGCGCCGAGCGCCACCTGGCCGCCGAGCATCGCCAGCAACATCAGGGCGAAGCGGCCGGGCGCGGGCGTCCCGCCGGCGGCCAGCAGCCCAAAGATGGCCGTGCCGAGCATGACGAACGCGACCGGCACCGGGTGGATCAGCCGCAGGTAGCCGGCCGCGCTGTCGAACCGGGAGGGATCTGGAATGTCCAATGGCTATGCGATGTTTCTTTACACGGATCGACTAAAGTCGTATCCTTAATTTGGTCCAAGCGGGAGCGTGTCTACTACTATCAGCGATGATCCGTCTCCCACACCGTGTAGCAAGCAATACCCAGGCAATTGAGGAGGGTAGCAGATGAGCATCCAACGCTGGGATCCCTGGCGTGACATTCTTTCCCTGCGCGAGGCCATGAACAGCCTGCTCGAGGATTCCTTCGCCCGCCCGCGCGGCGAGCTGGCCGCGATGACCAGCGGCATGGCGATCGATCTGCGCGAGACCGATGATGCCTTCATCGTCGAGACCGTTCTGCCGGGCGCGACCGCCGAGAATGTGAACATTTCTGTGATGGGCGACGTGCTGAAGATCACCGCCGAGGTCAACGAGAGCCGCGAGCAGCAGGAAGCGCGCTGGATCATGCGCGAGCGCCGTTATGGCACCTTCGAGCGCACGATCACCCTGCCGGGCCAGGTCAAGGCAGACGAGGCCGAGGCCGACTTCCGCGACGGCATTCTGACGATCACCCTGCCGAAGTCCGCCGCGTCGCGCGCGCGCCAGATCCCGGTGCGCACGGTCAGCCAGGCGCAGGGCCAGACGCTGCCCGAGCCGGAGACAAGCTCGGCGTCGGAGGGGCAGTCCGAATAGTCTCGCTTACGACATCGATAGAGACATGACGAGAGGCTCCGGCGAACCCGGAGCCTCTCGCCGTATCGCCCGCAATCCCGCGGGTGAGCGATGAATCCCGGTCATGACGCTCGCGATGTCCCATCCCCCGCGCCGTCGCGGGTGGCACGTTGCCGGCTTCGTTGCCGGGTCAGCGAGCCGCCGGGTGATGCAGCAGCTCTGCGCGCCGTGGAGCGCCCCCCATTGGGCGATCGTTCCGGCGCTGCCACTGGGGGAAGCGGTCGGGTGCGGGGACTGGTGTGGTGCTGGTCATGTCGCGCTCCCTTCCCGACCGCTCTCCTTCGCCATCCACAGCATGACCCCAGCCCCGCTCTCGAACATCCGTGAATCTACGGATTTTCTATCGCTCGCCCAACGCAGCCGGCGCGCCCGGCTCTCCATTCGCCTCGAAACCTCCGTAGCCGGTGCATAATGCCCGGAACACCGGGAGGGGGGCGGGGCATGGCCGCGATGAGGAAGCAGAACGCGATCGGCAGCGCCTGGCTGGGCGCGCTGACCTGGGACGAGGCGGAGCCGCTGCTGGAGGCGCTGCCGGTGGTCATCCCGGTCGGCGGCGCGGCCGTCGAGCATGGCCCTCACCTGCCCTACGACACCGACCGGGTCATCGTGTGTGCCCTGGCCGACGCCGCCGCCGAGCGCGTGCCGGTCCTCGTCGCCCCGCCGGTCGACTACGTCTACGCCCCGGAGGTCGCCGGGCAGGGCGGGACGATCTCGCTCGGCCCGGACAGCTTTCTCGGGCTGCTCGGCGACGTCATCCGCTCGCTGGCCCGCCACGGCGCGAGGCGCTTTTTGTTGATCGAGCGCGGCCCCGGCCTGCTTGCTTCCCTCAACATCCTCTCCCGCGAATTGCACCAGGAACTCGACATCACCGTCGCGGTGGCCAGCGCGGAGGGCCTGGCCCACGGGGCCCGTGCGACGCTCGTCGAGCGCCCGGTGGGCGAGCACGCCGGGGAGGTCGAGACGTCGCTGATGCTGGCGCTCGCGCCGGAACGAGTTCATATGGAGCGCGCGGTCGCTCCGATACCGGCGCCCCGCCCGGCCGGGACGGAGACCGGCCTGCGCGAGCCGATCGTCATCCTGCCCGGGGGTGGTCAGGCCATTTACGGCGACCCGCGCGCGGCGACAGCCGAGAAGGGCCGGGCCCTGTTCGACGCGATGGTCGGCGAGCTCGTCGCTCACCTTATGGAGACTGCGACGGTCTGGACGACTCCCGCCCAGGCCGGCCCGCCCGAGGACGTCCCCGCGCCGGCGGCCTATGCGTTCCCGGAGGATGGTCCGGGTGTCCTGCTGGGGAATCTGACGTCCGAGGAGTGGCCCGAGGCCGCGGTGCGTTGCCCGGTCGCCGTCCTGCCGATGGGGGCGGCTTCCAAGGAGCACGGCCTGCACCTGCCGAACCAGACCGATCTGCTGACGGCCGAGGCGCTGGCGGCCGCCGTGGCCGGGCGCCTGCCGGTCCTGACCCTCCCGCCGCTGGGCTACGGCTACTACCCGGCTTTCGTCGACTGGCCCGGCAGCATGTCGCTCTCGCCGGCGACCTACCGGGCGGTAGTCGGGGACATCCTCGCCTGCCTTGCCGGGGCCGGTTTCCGGAAGATCCTGCTGCTCGACACCGGCCTCTCGACCCGCCCGGTGCTGGAGATCGCCGCCCGCGAGGCCATGCGCGTGTGGGGCGTCCAGGTAGCCCTGACGACCACTGAGCTGGGCCGGGAAGCGGCCGCCGAGCTGTTCGCTGGCGAGGGCACGCACGCCAATGAGGACGAGACGGCCCTGATGCTGGCCATCGCCCCGGAGCAGGTGGACCTGAGCCGCGCCGTCCGCGAGTCGCGCCCCTCGACGGTGCTGTCCCGGCGCGATCCCTTCGCCCCGCCGGCCTTCATCCAGGGCGGCAAGATGCGCTCGGCCACCGGCGTCTTCGGCGACCCCACCCGCGCCACCGCCGAGAACGGTCGTGCCTACTTCGACGCCAAAGTCGCCGACCTCCTCCGCTTCCTGGAGGACTTCATCGCCCTGGAGGTGTAGTCGGTGACGGCTCTACGGGTGGGGCGTACTCGATTCCATCGCCTAATCCCTGATTCCTAATCTCTTCACAAGCTGCTACGATCACCGGCTATCGAAACCGGTCGATCTGGGATGGTGCGCATCCAGTGCTGAAGGTGGAGGAGCTGCGCCAGCGGCGGCAGAGCATCTTCTACGGCTGGTGGATCGTCGGCGCTGGCATCGGCATTCAGGTGCTGCTGACCGGCCTGATGATGCAGGCCTTCGGCGTCTACGTCTCCGTCTTGCAGGCCGACTTCGGCTGGAGCAAGACGGCGCTCTCGGCGGCCTTCTCGATGCAGAGGGTCGAGAGCGGCATCCTCGGCCCGATCCAGGGCTGGATGCTGACCCGCTTCGGGCCGCGCAAGGTCATGCGCGTCGGGATCCTCATGTTCGGCGTCGGTTTCCTGCTCTTCAGCCGGATCGACTCGCTGGTCGAGTTCTACGTCGTCTTCCTCATCATGGCCGTCGGCGCCAGCCTGGGTGGCTTCATGGCCGTCATCACCGCGCTGGTCAACTGGTTCGACCGCAAGCGCTCGACGGCCATGGGCATTGCCTACACCGGCCTGAGCATCGGCGGGTTGATCGTCCCGCTGGTGGCCTACTCGCTGGACACCGTCGGCTGGCGCACCACTGCCGTCATCTCCGGCGTGCTGGTGCTCTCGCTCGGCCTGCCGCTCACCCAGGTCGTCCGCACGCGCCCGGAGGATTACGGCGAGTACCCCGACGGCATCGACCCCGCCAGCCGCCCGGCGCGGCGCGTGGCCTCCAGCGATGGGGCGGCGGACGCGCCGGAGCCGCAATTCACGGCGCGGGAGGCGCTGCGCACGCGCGCCTTCTGGTTCATCTCGCTGGGCCACGGCTTCGCGGTGCTGATGGTCTCGGCGATTATGGTGCACCTGGTCGTCAACCTCAACGAGGAACTGGGCTACTCGCTGCAGACCGCCGCGCTGGTCGTCGCGCTGATGACCGGCTTGCAGACCGTTGGCCAGGTGGCTGGCGGCTTCCTGGGCGATCGCATGAACAAGCAGGCCATCCTGACGGTCACGATGCTCGGTCACGGTATCGCGATCATTGTGCTGGCCTTCGCCACCAACGTCGCGATGGTGCTCTTCTTCGCGATCGTCCACGGCATCGCCTGGGGCGTGCGCGGGCCGATCCTGCACAGTTACCGAGCGGAGTGCTTCGGGCGCGAGTCCTTCGCCCAGGTGCTGGGCTTCTCCTCGATGATCGTCATGTTCGGGATGATGAGTGGCCCGCTGGTGGCCGGCTTCCTGGCCGACCGCACGGGCGACTACCAGCTCGGTTTCACGATCCTCGGGGTCATCGCCCTGCTCGGCTCGCTCTTCTTCGCCTTCGCTACCAAGCCCACCCCGCCCGGGGAGGCGGAAGACGAGCGTGGCGCGGTCACAGGAGGAATACCGGCCCGCTTCTGAAGAGCCTGACGTAGGCCTCGTAGCGGTAGATCTGGCCGTAGAGGTTGCTCAGGATGCCCAGCTCTTCCAGATGGCGGACGAGCGCGCCGGCGTCCGCGGGTGTCATGTCGAGCCGCTCGGCAAGCCCGTCGATGGTGACGACCGGCACGCGGTAGAGCTGGTCGAGGATGCGCGGCCCGTCGGCCACTCCGGCGATTTTCTCGCGGTCCTGCTCCCATAGCTGGAGCGCTTGCATGCCGATCTCGGCCGACTGCCGGGCGGCGGCGCTGGCGGCGCGTAGGAAGAACGCCACCCAGCCCTCCCAGTCGCCCTGCTGGTGGACCGCCGTCAGTTGATCCTGGTACATGCCGCGGAAGCGGTAGAGGTAGTCGCTGAGGCCGAGCAGCGGCTGGCGCAGTGCGCCGCGGTGCCGCAGCAGCAGGTCGATCAGCAGTCGTCCGATCCTGCCGTTGCCGTCCACGAAGGGGTGGATGATCTCGAACTGGGCGTGGGCCAGCGCCGCCTGCACCAGCGGGGGGAAGTCCTCCGCGTGCAGGAATTTCTCCAGGTCACTCATCGCGTCCGGCACCTCGGCGGGCGGCGGGGGCACGAAGACCGCCTCGCGCAGCGTCGCCTCCGGCGGCCCGATCCAGTTCTGCGACCTGCGGAACTCGCCGGGCCAGCGCTCCCGGTCCTCCAGCCCGTCCATGAGGACGAAGTGCATCTCGCGGAGCAGCCGGTTGGACAGTGGCAGGCTGTCGAGCCGCTCGATGCCATGCTCCAGGGCCAGCGCGCAGTTGTGCACCTCGCGGGCGTCGAGCCGCAGGTGGGCCGCGTCTGGATCAGCCTCGAACACGAGGATGTCGTCCAGCGAGCTCTGCAGGCCCTCGATGCGCGAGCTCATCGCCGCCTCGCGGCGGATGAACATCGCGACGCAGCGGCTCGCGTCCGGCAGCGCGGCCATGCTGTCTAGCCGCTCGACTGCAGCGCTGGCGTCGGCCAGCAGCTCCACAAACTCCGCCTCATTCAGTGGCGGATCGGGCGGCAGGGGCCGCGGGATGAACGCGCGGTAGCCGGTCGGCTGGCGCACGTAGCGCCCGGCCCGGTGGTGCGATTCGACCAAGCTCGCTCCCTCACGCTATACCAGGACCGCGCTCATTCTAGACGCATCGGATGGCGGCCACTGGCATGGATGCAAGCGCGCGTCTATCCTGAACGCAAGGCAGCGGCGAGTCGACCAGGCGTGGCTGGAGGTGCGGAGATGCAAGTGAAGCAGGGCGGGAACGGGCGCGGGGCGTCGCCGCGGGCGATCCTCCAGAGTGATTCCGGGCTGGACCTGACCAGCGACTTCTGGATGCACCGCCACTTCCGGGCGATGGCGGCGATCTACAACTCGCTGCTCAACGAGGCCAACCTGCTGCCGGGTGACCACATCCTCGACCTGGGCTGCGGCACCGGCACGCACTTCGACTGGATTGCCAATCTGATCGGCCCGGAGGGCAAGATTGTCGGCCTGGACCCCGATCCGGAGAACATCGCCAAGGCCCGCGAGCGCATCGCCAACGCCAGCTACCGCGATCAGGTCGAGCTGGTCCAGGGGCGGCTGACTGAGCGGCTGCCCTTCGACGATGGGACGTTCGACATCGTCTGGTGCGCCGGCTCCTTGCAGTACGTCCCCACTCCGGTCGAGGCGATCCGCGAGATGATGCGCGTCGTGCGCCCCGGCGGGCGCGTGGCCGTCCAGGACGTCGAGATGAACTCAATGATGCTCGGACCACTGCCGGACGAGCTGCTGATCGCCCTCAAGAGCTGCCTGCCGCGCGGCTACACCAGTGGCGATGAGTACCACGATTATGTCGACTGGCTGGTGGGCCACAAGCTGCGCAGCTTCTTCTTCGAGGCTGGCCTGCGCGAGATCCGCGGCGTGCTGCGGACGCGCGTCTACACCCCGCCCTTCACCGAGGACGAGCGCGGCTTCCTGGAGGTCGCCGTGCCCTACCTGTGCACCGACTCTCCCGGCATCGAGAACCTGACCTACCGTCAGGTGATGGAATTGCGCCGGCTGGTCGACCCCGAGTCGTCCGACTACCTGCTCGACCGCCCCGACTTCATCTTCGTCGAAGGCCGCGCCCTGGCGGTCGGCATTCGCTAGGGCGTCGATCTGCTCCCTGAGAGGGACACCGGCAGCGCCTGATTCTGCCGTATACTGCCTTCCATTGAGCCGTCCCGGGAATCCGGGTAGTGGGGGTAGCCACTCATTACTACGACGACCATCACCATCGCAGACGTTGAGGAAGCCCGCAAGCGCATCGAGGGGCACGTTCGCCGCACGCCGATCCACACCGCCACGACGCTCGGCAAACGCGCCGGGGTGACACTGATGCTTAAGGCGGAGCAGCTGCAGCGCACCGGCTCGTTCAAGGTGCGCGGAGCGCTCAACAAGATCGCCAGCCTGACCGACGAGGAGCGGGCGCGCGGCGTGATCGCCGTCTCGGCCGGCAACCACGCCCAGGGCGTGGCGCTGGCTGCCTCGATCGCCGGGGTCAAGGCCACGATCGTGATGGCGTCGAACGCCAGCGAGACGAAGATCGCCGCGACCCGCGGCTACGGCGCCGAGGTGGTGCTGGTCGAGGGCGGCATCGGCGAGGCCTTCGCCCAGGTCGAGCAGCTGCAGGCCGAGCGCGGGATGACCCTGGTGCATCCCTTCAATGACCCGCTGATCATCGCCGGGCAAGGCACGGTGGGCCTGGAGATCGTCGAGGACGTCCCGGATGTCGACGCGATCGTCGTCGGCATCGGCGGCGGCGGGTTGATCTCCGGCGTGGCGCTGGCGGCGAAGGCGCGCAAGCCGGGGGTCAAGGTCTATGGCGTCGAGCCGGAGGGCGCCGCGGTGATGCGCCGCTCCTGGGATGCCGGCGCGCCGCAGGAGATGACTCCGGAGACGATCGCCGACGGCCTGGCCTCCCCGGTCGCCGGAGACCTGACCTACCGGCTGACCCGCGAACTGCTCGACGACATCGCGACCGTCTCCGAAGAGGAGATCATCGACGCGCTCAAGGCGCTATTGGTCTACACCAAGCTCTATGCCGAGCCGTCCGGCGCCGCGCCGGTGGCCGCGATCCTCTCTGGCCGCTTGCCGCTCGACCCCGGCTCCAACGTCGTCGCCGTCATCAGCGGCGGCAACTTCGACCTCGACGCGCTGAAGAAGATCCTCTAGCGACCATCCCAATGCGTCGATGCCGGTGGGTGGAGGCGCGACGCCCCCGTACCGTGCCGCGGATGACCCGCACGCAAATAGGAACCGCACCTTCCCAATCACCGTAGGGGTGGAGGTCGTCTCCACCCCTACGATGGTTCAGATGGTTCAATGGGCGCCATTTTCCAATGCAGTTCGGCGTTCACCACCGCCAATGCAGCCACCGTCACCTCGAACGCCCCACTGCGGTCATCCTGAACGCGGTGAAGGATCTGACTCGAATCGAACGGTGGAAATCTGGCGCAATGCCGCGCTGGTGCCTGGCTCTTCGCGGCACGGAAGACCAATGCTTCGAGCAAGGGCTCGTTGCTGGCGCGGGGGTACACTTATGTCACGCTCGACATCGCAGCCGGGGCACTGACGGTGCCAGTGGCGGTGATGCTGGAACTATCCTGCGCTCACGTGCGTATATCAGGCGAGACCGGCCGGGCATTGGAACCGGGGCGACGTGGCACAGACGGTAGATCAGCGCGATCTGTTGAACAACTACCGCTCGGGCGATTTGCACGCCAGCGAGCGGATTGTCCGTATCTACCAGAACGAGCTCCTGCGCTCCGCCTTCCTGCTGACCGGCTCGGCGGATAGTGCCATCGCGCTCGCCCGCGACGCCTTCCTGCGCTTCTTCCGCCGCCTGCTGCGTGGCGACACGCCCGAGGACGCCCGTTACGGCCTGCTCCACAGCCTGGGCCGCGAATACCTCGACGAGCGGCCCGCGGATGGTGAATTCGGCGGCAACGGCCTTGGCCCGGGCGCGGCGCTGGCCGGGACCGTGCCGTTCCAGGAGGAGCCGCAGCGCTACCGCGTCGATGACGAGCGCAGCCGGGTGCTGACGGCGCTGGAGCTGCTCGAGCGCCCGACCCGGCTGGGGCTGGTGCTGCGTGACTTCAACATGCTCGACGAGGAGCCGGTCTGCCAGGTGCTGGACGAAACGCCCTTCACCCTGCGCGCGCGGCTGCATCCCGCCCGCTCGCGGATTCAGGATGCTGGCGGCGCGAGCGGCGACCACAGCGCCCGCGAGCTGCTGGTGACGGCCGCGACTGCCGCGCCCCGGCCCGAGCTCTGGCCGGTGGTGGCGGGCCCTCTGGAGCAGCTGCACGCCGAGGAGGACGAGCGCCGCCAGCGCTACACCTACATCGCCGCTGGCGCCGTCGGGCTGCTGCTGGTGCTGGCCACCCTCTGGCTCTTCGATGTCTTCCCCTTCGGCGGCGGCGAGGAGGGGGACGTCGCGGCGGTCGCCACCGAGGCCGAGCCGACCCCGACGCTGACCCCCGAACCGGCGCCGACGCCGACGATGCCCGACCTGGCAAGCTTCAACATCCCCCAGGGCGACGTGCCGGACGCGATGATGATGTTGCTCCACGGCGACCGCGACGGCCAGGGCGCCGTCTTCGAGTTCGGCGCCTTCGACCCGGCGACGGCTACCTACTCTTCCTACGGGCAGGAGCGGGCGCCGAGCTCGTTCTCAGTTGTCTCGCCGGACGGCCATTACCTGATCGGCCAGTCGCGGCCCGAAACGAGCCCAGGGGCGAGCGGGTTACTACTCATGGCCTATGACCTCCAGACCGGCGAGCGGCTCTGGGAAACTGAGGTCCCCGGCGATGGCCTGAACCTGGCGATCACCCTGGACCGCATCTATGCCGTCACCGCGATCTCGGTGAACGCCGCCGAGCCGATCACGCTGCTGGAGTTCGACCTCGCCACCGGCGAGCTGATCGCCGAGCACCCCGACGTCATCGACGCCATCCAGGCCAATGTCACCAGCTTCAACCGGGTACAGCTCTGGGCCAGCCCGGACAATACCCGTCTGTTCATCGCGCTGGAGGAGCGCAGCGAGGATCCGACGCTGATGCTCTCCTACACCCTGGCCAGCTTCAGCTTGCCCGATCTGACCTTCGAGTCAGCCAGCATTCAGACCGACTCGACCAGCGAGCGCCAGTTCCCGGCCGATTTCAACTTCTTCGCCGCCAGGGTCACCCCCGATGGTCGCCATATCTACGACGTCGGGCTGGATGTCGTGCGCTTCCGCAGCTCGCGGATGGATGAGGACCTTGACGTCGGTATCCCGCTCGGCGGCCCGCCCCCGGCCGGTCAGCCGAATGACCTGCGCTGGATTCCATCGAACGATGGCCGCTACCTGTACGTCGTCGCCGTCAATCGCGGCCAGGGGGCGGTCATCGACCTGCTGGGCCGGCGCGTCGCCTGGAGCTCCGCGATCGCCGTCGATCCCGGGCTCGAACCCATCGACTGGGGCGGGCTCGATCCAGGGGGCTTCAGCGGATGGGCCAATCTGACGCTGTCGCCTGATGGCCGCTACCTCTACCTGGCGGAGGCGCTGCGCGGCTCGGAGGGGGGCAGCTTCCCGGCGGGTTCGCTGATCCTGACGATCGACCTGAGCACCTGGACCGTCATCCAGCGCCAGGAGATCGACGGCCAGGTCTTTACCCTGGCACGCGCCGGTGACCAGCTCGTCGTCGGGAGGCAGGTGCGCTCGGTTCCTGATGGCACGCCCTACCAGATGGTCTACCTTGACTCAGCGAGCGGGGCGGTGATCGGCGAGTTCACCGGCGAGGGCTTGCCCGAGTGGGTCACTGAGTTCGCCGCGCTGTCGATCTCGGAGATGTACCGCTACAGCTACGGTCGCGCCCCGGCCGTCGCGGGCGCCATCCCCGGCGTGGTCGAGACCGAGATCACGCTGCCGCGCGTGCGGGTCAACGCGTCGAGCGCCACGGTGCCGGTCGGCGGGAACGTGGAGTTCACCGTGCGGGTGCTCCACCCGGTGACTGGCCGTTTCATGGCGGAGGAGTCCTCTCAGACCCGCTTCGACCTGGATTCGACGATCGTGCTGCGCGTCTTCCACGAGGACGGCGAGGCCGAGCCACTCATCCTGGTCGCCAACCTCGCGAGCCCGGGCGTCTACCGCGCCAGCGCGACCATCCCCGCGACCGGCCTCTGGTCGGCGGAGGTCACGATCACCGGCGCCGACGGCCAGGCATGGTCGCTGGTCGCCCCACGGCTCTTTGAGGGCGTGCCCTCCTGGGAGGCGACCGACGGCCGCCACTACGTCCTGCGGCTCGAAACCGACCCCGCTGAGCCGCGGGTCGAGGAGCGGGTCACCGTCCGTGCCTGGCTCGTCGATGTCCAGAACGGCGCCCCGCTGCCGGCGGATGTCGAATTGGTCGAGCCCTTCCCCGACGAGTTGGACGCCACCTTCCGCAGCGTTGCGGTGGGCGCCACGTCGAGCATCTTGCGGCGGAATGCTGAGGGCGTTTACGAGGGCCTCGCCAGTTTTGGCGCCCCCGGCGTCTGGCAGGCCACGGTCGACTATGCCCGCCCCGGCGAGGGCCGCATCCCCGTCGGCTCCGCCGCCGTCAACGTCGTGTCGAACTAGGGCTCCCGCCCGGGTCACATGGCGTAACCCGGGCGTCCTTCAAACCTGCAAGCCAAATCGCTCCGACACGACGCGCCCTCGAAATAGGAGGATCGGGCCTACCCGCCCCTACGAAGTCGGTTGGAATCAGGTCCCGTCAGGGCAAGGAGACTACCAACCAGCCGGGGTTCCGGCTATTGTAGAAGTGTGCGAACCCATCACCATCAGCGGGAGGGCAGGCGTCTCTGAACTCCGCGAGCAGCCACGACGACCTCACCATCCTCGCCGCTTGCCGTGCCGGAGACAGCGACGCTGCCGGGCGCTTCGCCGACCACCACGGCCGCGACCTCCAGCGCATCGCCTACCTGCTGACCGGCGACGGGGAGCGCGCTACGACGCTGGCCGCCGCGAGCCTGCAACGCTTCTTGACTGACCCGCCCGAGGACGACGCCGACCCACGCCACCACCTGCTGGCTGACCTGGCGCGCCGGGCCATCGAGCGGCCGGGTCGCTCGACCTGGCTGGAGCATGACGCGCGCGCGAGCTATGCCGTAGAAGACGAGGCGCGAAGAGTGCGGGCCGCACTGGACAGGCTAGAGCCGGTGGAGCGCGCCGCGCTGATCCTCACTCGCTATGCCGGGGTGCCGGAAGGTTTTCTGCGGCGCGCCCTGCCCGGCTTCGAGCGGGAAGGCATGGCCGCGCGCGCCTCCGAGCGGGTGGCGCTGGCGGCCGGGCGCGCGAAGGGCGCTCCGGTCATCGACCTGCTGAACCGGCTGCTGATTGACGCTCCAGCCGCCGACCTCTGGGAAGCGATCGCGGACGACCTGCGCGCTACCTGGGCGAGGCGCCGGCGCCGTCAGCGGGCGCTCACTGCTGCGGTGACGCTGGCGGTCGTGGCGCTGCTGGGCGGCGCGGTCGTCTGGCTGGCCGGCCTGGGACGCGGCAGGGAGGGCGGGGATTCGCAGGTGGCCGAGGCGACGCTCGCGCCGACCCTGCCGCCGATCCGCGAGCCACTGGCCGCCTTCGCCGCCGCGACCCGGGCGGTCGAGCCGGTCCCGGCGATCAGCGTGCCCGACCTGCATCTGTTCAGGATGATCGAGCAGGTCGGCGGGGGCCGCAGCGCCCTGATGCTCTACGACGCGGACCGCAATCAGACCTCCCCGTTGCTCGATGCCGGCGGGTACCCGGCCATCTCCCCGGACGGCCGCTATGTGGTCGCGGTCAGGACGCTGCGCGAGCCTCCGGGCATGGCCGTGCTGGCCGGCGCACCGGTCGATCGCGGAGGCGATGGCTGGGAACTGCAGTTGCCGGCGCCGCGCGCGCTCGTCATCGGCGCCGATGCCGTCTACGTCCTCAACCTCCGCGACGCCGGGAGGTACCAGATCCAGATCATCGGCCTGCGCTCCGGGCAAATCGAGGCTGCCTGGGCGCTGGCCGACCACGACGTCACGCCCGATTCGGTGCGCGCGGTCCGGCTGGCCCTGGCTCCGGATGGCCTGGCCGTGCTCGCGTCGCGCTTCGATCCGGCGCTCCAGCAGCGCGTCCGCACGCTGACGACCTACCGGCCGGAGGATGGCGAAGTCATGAAGACGATCACCTACGAGCGCGGCGAGGATCGCGGCGGCCGCACGCGCGACTTCAGCATCAGCGGCGCCCGGCCAGTGCCCGGCGAGCCGGCGCTCTACAGCGTCGTCCCGGAGGAGAACGGGCGCGAGCTGCGCGTGCAGTTCATCGACCTCGACAGCGGCGCGCTGTCCGGCGTCACCCTGCCGCTGCTGCCGCGCACCTCGATCGAGGGCGAGGCGCGTGGCGAGAACGAGGTCCACCTGATTCCCTCCAACACCGGGCAGCTGCTCTACGTGATCCAGTCGCGCCAGCGCCAGGTGGCGGTGGTGGACATGCGCGGCCGCAGCCTGATCGGCGTCTTTCCGCTGGACGCCGGCCCGTACGACCGCATCGAGCTGGAGAGCGCCTTGAACCGCGTCACCTATATGGAAGCGGTGCTCTCGCCCGACGGCGCGCGGCTCTACATGGCGAACAACCGCGAGAAGAATCAGTCGATCAACGGCTACCCGTCGCAGTCGCCGGTCTGGGTCTTCGACACCTCCAGCTGGCAGGTCGTCGATCGCTGGATGGTCGGCGGCCTGCCGCGCACGATGACGATGAGCGGCGACGGCTCGCGCGTCTATCTCCACACCGCCCGTTCCGATGGCAATGTTTACCTGACCGTCTTCGACGCCGCTACTGGCGAGGTGCTGGACGTGCGCCGCGAGATCCCCGGTCCGGAGTGGAGCGACGTCCAGCGCATCGCCTCGCTGGCCGGGCTCTACCACGCTCAGTACGGTGTCCGGCCGGCCGTCGACGACGTCGTTCCCGGCGACAACGCGATCGTCTCCGTCTTGCCGGGGATCGCGCTCGAAGCGGAGGGCGCGGTGGCCGGCGCCGAGGCGATCATCACCGTTCGGGTCGTCCACCCCGTCACCGGTGAGCCGGCCGCCGGGGATCCCGGCCTGCGCTTCGACCCGGCCGCGACCCTGGCGATCGAACTGACGCACGGCGAGCAGCGGACCATCTTCGTCCCGGCGCCGATTGAGCCGGGCGTGTATCGCGCTCGGACCTGGCTGGCCGAACCCGGCATCTGGGCGGCGCGCGTGACGATGGTCAACCCCGACGGCACGGCCTGGACGCTGACCAGCCCGGCGGCGCTCAATGTGACCGCGGGGCTGGCCGCCAGCGACGGCGGGAACTACCGCTTCTCGATCCGCCCCGGCAACCCGGTCACCCGCCGGACGATCAGCCTGCGAGTCTGGCTGGTCGAGGCGGGCCGCGGCGAGCGGCTGCAGCAAGATATCCAGTTCCTCGACTCAATCGTCGGCGCGCCGACGCTGATCCTGAGCCACCCGAGCGGCGAGCGCCACGAGCTTCTGCTAGAGCCGCTCGACCACGCCTCCTACATCGGCTGGGCGCGCTTCGGCGAGCCGGGCGAGTGGTCGGCTCGCATCGTCCTGGAGCTGGCCTCGGGCGAGCGCGTCACGATCAATGCCGGCACGCTGGAGATCGGCGATCTGCTGGCGCCCTACGCCCGCTCCAATTCCGGCAGCTCCGGTGGCGGCGCGAGCAATACGAGCAGTCCCAGCCGCAACGGGCATTCGGCCAGCCAGTGAGCAGGGCCGAGATCTTCCGCGGCAACCTGCGCGCTGAGACCCAGAGCGCGCCCGCCGAGCTGGTGGCTGACTTTCAGCGCGACCTGGCGCGCGTTGCCTTTGCCCTGACCGGCGATCCCGGCCAGTCCGCGGCGCTCGTCCGCGACGCCTTCATCGCGGTGCTGACCGGCCCGGCCGATGACGAGGCCGACCCCAACACCTGGGCGCGGCTACTGGTGGCGCTGGGGCGGGGCTATCTCGCCGGCGCGGACATTGCGCCGCTGCCCGACGTTGCATCGGCGGAGGGCCTGAGCATTGCCGAGCGCGAGCGTCTGCTACTGCGCGGGGCCCTGCTCCTGCTGGCCCGCCCGATGCGCGCCGCGCTGGTGCTGCGCGACCTCGGCGGGCTGAACGCCCATGATGCCGCGCTGCTGACCGGCATCGAGCCGGTCGAGTTCGAGCCGCTGCTCGACCGGTCGCGCGAGCGAATCCGTGAGGGCGCAGGAGGCCCGGCCGGTGAATCCTCGCAGCGGCTGCTCTCGACGCTTGCGCTCGACGCGCCGCGGCTCGATCTCTGGCCCGACATCCGCCCGGTTGTGGAGGAACACGCCGCCCGCCGCCGCGCGCGCAACCGCCGGATCGCCGCGGCAACCCTGGTGCTCACGCTCGCCGGAGCCCTGGCCGTCACCATCTGGTTCGCCGGCGGCCTCTCCGCGCTCGGTGGCTCCGACGCCGAGCCTACCGCCCCGTCTGACGCCGCGCTCATCCCCGACAGTCTGCCGACCCGCCCGCCGCGACCGGCTGCCACACCCACCCCGACCCCGACCGCCGTCGAGCTGATCGACGCCGTCCTGCCGGGGGAATTGCAGCTCGTCGGCTACCTGTTCGACGAGGAGTCCCGGGGCACCGGCGAGCAGGTCACATTCAACTTCGATCCCGATGCCGAGCAGCCGTTCGTCGAAGCTCCGGTGTCTGATGTGACCATCCTCTATACCTCGCCCGACGGCCGCTGGACCGTCCTGCAACGCAGCCGGCAGCAGGCACCGCCCGACGCCGAGCGCCCGGAGGATGCGCCGCCGTTGCCGGTGCTCTCGGTTGCCCGCGACGGTGTCGAGCTGGATTGGGAATTCGAGGTGCCCTTCACCAGTTACCATGATTCCTGGGACAGCGCCGTGCTTGGCGACCGCCTCTACGTCGCCTACGCCCCGCAGCGCGCCCCGACGATCGTCGTCCTCGAGCTGGAGACCGGCGCCGTTATCGAGTCGCTGAGCCTCGATCTACCGCTCATCCTGCCGGTGCCCGAGCCGGGCGAGTGGTCGCCGAGCGTGCAGGTGCGGCTCTTCCCGTTCGCGGGCGCCGACGTCTCACAGCTTCACGCCGTCGTCGCCACCAACCGGCAGGACGCCGCGATCCGCGAGCACGTATCCCGCTCGATCTTCCGTATCCATCTGGACGAGCCGCGCGCGGAACTGCTCGATTTCCGGGATTTTGAATCGGGCGCCGCCGGGGAACCGGTGCCGGAGGAGTTTGCCTATTCCCCCTTCTGGGAAGGGCGCGTCTTACCCGATGGTTCGGGCCTCTATCAGTCCTGGTGGGGTGGGAACAGCCCGCAGACACGTGTCATATTCCTGGATTTCACCACCGGCGATGTCGAAACCGTTTCGACCGAGTTCATCCTGCCCAGAGCAGAGAGCGAACGATCCTCGTTCGGCTTCACGACGACGGCTTCGAACGACGGCCGGCGCCTCATCATTATCTCGAACGACAGCGGTGAAGTCGCGATCGTTGACCTGATTGGCCGGCGGATCGAGCGCACCTTCCCGCTCGATCTCGGCGGGGTGGCCGGCTGGCAGGTGCAGGCACGCTCGGTACATCTCTCGCACGATGGCCGCTGGATGTACCTGCTCGACGCCACCGCCCAGTGGCGCTACAACCCGACGCCGCAGCCGCCCGAAACAAACCCGGTCTGGGTCGTCGACCTCGCCACCTGGCGGCTGACCCACCGCATCGATGTGCCCGGCTACGTCCAGTCGCTCCATCCCGACCCGGACGGCGACGCATTGCGGGTCCTCACCCAGGTTGCCAATGTCCGTGAGCCGCAACAGTGGCGCTTCCAGTTGATGACCTATGCGACTGATGACTATGCCCTGCGCGAATCGCTGCCCCTGTCCGACCTGGTCGAGCAGAACGCGTCGTTCCAACTCATCTCGGCCAGCGAGAGCTACCGGCAGAGCTACGGCCATACTCCGACGGTTGAAGGCGTAGCGCCGGGAGACGTCGAGGAGTACACCACTCTGCCGCGCGCCCGCGTCGTGACCGAGCGCGAGCTGGTCCCGGTCGGCGTCACTGCGCCGGTCGAGCTGGAGTTCCTCGACCCCGCCAGCGGCGAGGCGCTCATCGGGCCGGACCCGTGGGTACGCTTCGACCCGGTGCGGTCCCGGATGCTGATCTTCGAGCAGCCTGGCGCGAAGTCGCTGATCAGCGTCACGGCCGACATCGCCCCCGGTCAGCTCTCCGGCACCGT
>DATGQR010000652.1:0-10576 GCA_035304105.1 Thermomicrobiales bacterium
GATCCGATCTACCTCCGCCAGGTCGTCCGCGGTCAGTTCGACATCGGCGGCGCGGGCGTTGTCATCGACCTGTTCGGGGCGGGTGACGCCGGTGATGACGGAGCAGACGGTGGGCTGGGCGAGCAGCCAGGCGACGGCGAACTGCGAGAGAGTCCAGCCGCGCTGCTGGGCGTAGGCGTCCAGCTCGGCGATCGGCTCCAGGACGTCGTCCTGGAGCATGCGCTCCATGCGGGCGTTGCCGTAGGCGCGCGTGCCCGGCGGGGTGTCCTGGCCGGGCTTGTACTTCCCAGTCAGCACGCCGCCGGCCAGCGGCGAGTAAGGCACCAGGCCCATGCCGTAGGCGTCGAGCGGCGGGATGATGTCAGCGGCCACGTCGCGGCGGATCATGTTGAAGACCGACTGGCTGACGATCGGGACCGACCAGCCGTTGGCCAGCGCCCGTTCGGCCAGCCGCGCGATCTCCCAGCCGGCGTAGTTGGAGCAGGCGGCGTAACGCACCTTGCCTTGCCGCACCAGGTCGTCGACCGCCTCCAGACTCTCCTCGATGTCGGTGCGTGGGTCGGGCCGGTGGAGATAGAAGACATCGACGTAGTCGGTCCCCAGCCGCTTGAGGCTGGCCTCCAGGTTGTTGATAATGCGCCGGCGCGAGAGGCCGTCGGCGTTGGGCCCCTCGCCGAGCGGGTAGCCGGTCTTGGTGGTGATGATCGCCTCATCGCGGTGGCCCTTGAGTGCCTTACCGAGGTACTCCTCGGAGACGCCCCCGCCGCCGTAGGTATCGGCGCAGTCGAAGTGGTTGATGCCCAGCTCCAGCGCGCGATGCACCACCGCCGCCGTTTGCCGCTCGTCACACGCCCGCCCGAACGTGTTCCCGCCCAGCCCGACCACCGACACCTGCAACCCGCTCCTGCCGAAGGACCTGTAGTGCATGAGTAGCGTTGCCTTTCGACTGGGGACGGAGGGATTAGGGACTAGGGATTAGAGAAGACGGGGAGGCTCCTCCCGACTGTTCCCTGTTACCTATTCCCTGTTCCCTCCACTAGCCCCTAATCCCTAGTCCCTAATCCCTCCTCAGGCCAGTTCAGCTGTGACGTTGATCTCGACATTGCCCTTAAGGGCGCCGGAGACGGGGCAGCCTTCGCCAGCCTCCTTGGCGGCCTGCTCGAAGGCGGCCTGGTCGATGCCCTCGACTTGGCCGCGGACGTGGATGTCCATCTTCGAGATCTTCGGCGGCATGTCGAAGGTGCAGGTGGCCGAGACTTCCAGGCTCTGGGGCGGGTTACCGGCGCTGGCCAGGCCGTGCGAGAGGCCCATCGCGAAGCAGGCGGCGTGGGCCGCGGCCAGCAGCTCTTCCGGGCTGGTCGTGTCACTGCCCGATTCGCTGGTGCGCGAGGGCCAGCTGACGTTGAGGTTACTGAACGCGCCGCTGCTGACGTTGGTGATCGTGCCCGAGCCTTCCATCAAGCTGCCCTGCCAGGTCACGGAGGCGCTGCGCTGTGCTGCCATATTGGACATACCTTTCGTTTGTCGCTGCTCTCCACACCCTCCCGGGCGCGGAACGTGAAGAATTCCTCCCGACAGGAGGTGGGGCTGACGGAGTCGCCCCGCTCATGTTAGCGTGAAGCCAGACTGGGAGGGGAACCGTGAGGCAGAAACCTGGCAAGAACGACCTCTACGAATTGCTTGCCGAAGGGTCGGCCGAAGGGTCGAAGCCGATCGCCGCCGCCTTGCTCCAGACACTCGGCGACCCGCGCTTCGATAATCTGCGCGGCATCCTGCTCGACGAGCTGCACCTGATCCCCGGCGGCGTCGTGCTGGAGGTTGGCTGCGGTCCCGGCATCCTGCTCGACCGGCTCTACGAGCGCGTCACCGAGGACGGCAGCATCCACGGCCTGGACATCAACCCCCATTTCATCGAGGTCGCCGAGCGCCGCGCCCAGTTGCTCAACATCACCAACAGCACCTACTCGACCGGCGACTGCCACGAGCTGCCCTACCGCAACGAGATGTTCGACGCGGTCGTGGCCGAGAAGCTGCTGATGCATGTGGCCCCGCTGGCCCCAGTGCTCGAGGAAATGAAGCGCGTGCTGGTGCCCGGTGGACGCCTGGCCGTGACGGACTATGATCCCTACACGATCATGGCGGCCGGCCCCGACCCCGCCGTGACGGCACGGATCATGGGCTCGGCAGCGCGAGTCTACGCCTCGCCAATGGCGTCGCGGGAGACGGCGCACATCTGTCGCGAGGTCGGCTTCGAGGTGGAGTCAGTGCGTGGCTACCTGCAAGTGTTCGAGGACCCGAACATCCCGACCGTCGCCGGCGTGCCGGAGGTCTGGAGCGACCACGCGGCCGCCGGGCGTCAGGTCGAGCCGGGCACGGCGCGGCGCTGGCTCTCGATGGTCCAGCTGGCAGGCCGCGAGGGCCGCTTCATGATCGCGATCCCGTATGTGATTACCGTCGCCGTCAAGCCGATGGACGGCTGAGCGGCGCGCGAAGGAGAGGGTGCTGCCGATGACTGCGACCGAAACCTACGCCCGGCCGGAATTGCTGGTCGAGCCGGACTGGCTGGTCCAGCACCTTGATGACCCGAACGTCGTCATCATCGACTGCGACCGGCCCGAGATGCGCGGCGGGCGCGGCATCATCCCCAACGCCCGCATCCTGCCGATTCACCCGTATTTCCGCAACACCGAGACCGGCGTGGGCGTGGCCACCGCCGAGCAGACCCAGACGATCCTGCGCGCCCTGGGCGTCAACGACGATTCGAAGGTCGTGGCCTACGACTCCGAAGGCAGCTTGCTGGCGGCGCGCCTGTGGTGGGTGCTCTGGTATCACGGCTTCGAGAACGTGGCCGTGCTCAACGGCGGCTGGCCGGCCTGGATTGCTGCCCGCTACCCGACATCGCGCCAGCATCCGGACGTGTCGCCCGGCAACGTGACGCTCACCAACACCGACGAGGAGCGCATCGCCGCCTGCGATGTCATCCTGCCCGGGCTCCAGTCCGGCGACATCGTGCCGCTCGACGTGCGCGCGCCGGAGGAGTGGAGCGGCGAGAAGCCGGCGCCGAACGAGTCCAACAAGCGCGAGGGGCGCATCCCCGGCGCGATCCACATCGAGTGGCGCGAGTTCATCGACTGGGAGAACGCGACCCGCTTCAAGCCGGCCGCCGAGATCAACCGCATCCTGGAGTCGCGCGGCGTACCCAGGGACAAGAAGATCGTGCCCTACTGACAGGGCGGCATCCGTGCGGCGCACGGCACGTTCGTCCTCTACCTCGCTGGCTACGACCGGGTCGCCAACTACGACCTCTCCTGGGCCGAGTGGGGTAACCGCGATGACACGCCCATAGAGAGGGATTAGGGACAAGGAGGGAACAGGGAAAGACCGGCCCGGCCCTCTTCCTACGTCCTACAACCTATGAACGACAAACTCTGGCTTAGGCCCTCTCTCCCTCCGCGCAGCGAGTGGGAGAGAGGGCCGGGGGGTGAGGGAAATCCGTGACATTACCAGACGAGATTCAAAAGCGGTGGTTGGCGAACCTGGCGGCGGCCGGGATCGAGCCGGATACGGCGACGATCGAGCGGGTGAGCAGGGACGTCGCCGAGCGGCAGATGATGCTGCGGGACGTCCTTGAGCGGCTGGATTGCCGTGGCGTGAACCCGGATTACCTGCGGCAGACGGCGGGGAAGGAGCGCGGCGGTGGTGACCTCTGACATCCTGCGGCTCTCGCTCAGCGAGCTGGCCGAGAAGATCGCGGCGCGGGAAATCTCCCCGGTCGAGGCGCTGGACGCCTGTCTGGAGCAGATCGAGGCGCACGACGGCGAGATCAACGCCTTCCGGGTGCTGACCCTCGAGCGCGCCCGCCAGCAGGCCTCCGAGGCGCACGCCGACATCGCTGCCGGCGACTACCGCGGCCCGCTGCACGGCGTGCCGATCGCCGTCAAGGATCTGGTGGACATGCGCGGCGAGACGACGCCGGCCGGCTCGAAGGTGCTGGCCGACCGCGTGGCCGAGCAGGACAGCGCCGTCGTCTCCCGGCTGGCTGCGGCCGGGGCGGTGATCGTCGGCAAGACTCACATGCCCGAATTCGCCTACTCGCCCGGCTCGAACAACGCCCACTACGGCCCAGTCCAGAATCCCTGGAACCGCGAGCGCGACACCGGCGGCTCGTCCAGCGGCTCCGGCGCGGCGGTCGCGGCCGGGATGTGCTTCGGCGCGACCGGCTCCGACACCGGCGGCTCGATCCGCATGCCCTCGGCATTCTGCGGCCTGGTCGGGATCAAGCCGACCCACGGGCTGGTCAGCGCCTACGGCGCCCAGACGCTCTCCTGGTCGCTCGACCACATGGGGCCGATGACGCGCACGGCGCGCGACGCGGCCTTGATGCTCGACGCCATGGCTGGCAGCGACCCGCGCGACAGCCGCACTCGGATCGTCCCGGTCGGCGACTTCGCCCGGGCGCTGGACGAAGGCGTCGAGGGCCTGCGGGTCGCAAAGATCGTCGACGACGGCTGGGACGACGACTACCCGACGCCGGCCGTGCGCCAGGGCGTCGACGCCGGGTTGGAGGCGCTGGCCGCCGCCGGGGCGGAGATCACCGAGATCGCGCTGCCGGAGATCCGCGACCTCAACACCGTCAACCTGTCGATCCTCAACATCGAAGCGGCCGCCTACTACGAGCCCTATCTGCGCGACCGCTGGGACGACGTCTCCGAGTGGACGCGCAACCGGCTGATCGGCGCCTACGCCTTCAGCCCGGTCGATTTTGTGCGCGCCCAGCAGGCCCGCGCCGTGTTGCGCGCCCGGGTCGAGGAGGCGATGGGCGACGTCGACCTGCTGGCGCTGCCCGGCGTGCCCCACGAGGCCCCGCCGATCGGCAAGGTCGAACACAACGGGCGCTACTGCGGGCCGTTCAACGCCCTGAGCTGGCCGGCCATCGTCGTGCCGGTCGGATTGGGCGAGCACGGCGTCCCGGTGTCGCTACAGCTCGTCGGCAAGCCCTGGCAAGACGCCGTCGTGCTCCGCGCCGCCCACGCCGTCGAGACCCACGGACCCTGGCAGGGCCGCCTGTCCCCGGTGCTTACGGGGGAGTAGGGAATCTGTTGTCAGGAATCGGGTGTCGGAAGGCGGTGTAAGGGCGGAGGCGTGATGACAATGAGCACGTCCTTGATCGGGTAATGGCGAAGCGCCCCCGCACGACATCACCAAACCGCTCGAAGTGCGCATCCCGGACCCGCGAGCGGGTCCGGGATGCGTGGTTGTTACTGAGAACTTTCCGCGGGCGCGTCCAAGGCACGACTAACCGATTAGGAGGGCAGCATCCAGCCATGTCATGCACCCTGCGGGGTCGTGCGGGGCGTGGCGGCTAGTAGTCCGTGTCGACCGGCTGGTTGATCGTGCCGGTCGTGCCGCCAGGGCGGTAGGACTCCTCGTCGATGTCGGGGCGGTACGTCTGCTGCTGGCCGGGCGAGGGCGAACTCAGGTAGTGCAGCGTCGCGCCACCTAGCGTGATCAGGTCACCGTCCTTGAGGATCTGCGAGCGCACCAGCGCGCCGTTGACCCGCGTGCCGTTACGGCTCTCGCGGTCGACGATCTCGTGGCGGTTGTCCGGCCGGCGGATGATCTCGGCGTGGTAGGCCGAGACGGTCGCGTGATCGATCACCACCTCGTTATTCGGGTAGCGGCCCAGCCGGGTGCGCGGCAGGGTCAGCGGGTACTCAGCGCCATCGATCAGCAGGCGCGCCTCGGCCGTCTGGGTGCCCGCCCCCGGAGCGGTCGCCGTCGCCATGCCGCCATAGCCGTGCCCGGCGTCGCGGTCATCGCCACGCCCGCCAAAGATGCTGTTGGCTACTGACTCCCAAAAGCCGCCCACCCGGTCGACCCACCCCGGGGCCATCTGCGCGACCGGCAGCGGCACGGGGAAGTGGATCGCCGCGCCGGAGACGACGCGATAGGGGTCCTGACCCTGGTTCTGCGCTGACATGAACAGCCAGAAGAGCTGCACCAGCCAGACGATTACCAGCAGTACGACGACGATGGTCCAGATTGTCTTGGCGTCCATCGCGCCCTCCCTCCCCCCAGGGGCAAGCATAGTCCGGCGAGCGGATCCGGTCGCGGCGAATGGGCGGGAACTACAATGTGAACTCCGACGGCGCCGCCACTTCCACCCAGGCGGCCTTCCTCCCACGCACGGCACGAGTATAACCGAGCGAACAACTTATGATGACCCTCAGTCATACCTCCGCGCGCCGCGGTGCGCTAGAGTGAGCCAGGAGAGGAGGCGGGTCAGAGCGATGAAGGCTGTTACCGACGGGCCCCTGCACGGCGTCCGGGTACTCGATATCACGACGATGTTCTCCGGCGCGTTCGGCGCGACGATGATGGGCGATTTCGGGGCGGACGTGATCAAGGTGGAGCTGCCCGGTCGGGGCGACACCGTGCGCGGCATGTCGCCCTCGGCGAACGGCGTGCCGCTACCCTGGACGACGCTCGCGCGCAACAAACGGACCATCACGCTCGACATCCGCAAGCCAGCCGGCCGCGAGCTGCTGCTCAAGCTGGTCGGCGCCAGCGACGTCCTGATCGAGAATTTCCGGCCTGGAACGCTCGACCGCTGGGATCTCTCCTACGAGACGTTGAAGGCGGCCAACCCGGGGATCATCGTCGTGCGCGTCTCCGGCTACGGCCAGACCGGGCCGTATGCCAGCAAGGCCGGCTTCGGCACCCCGGCGACGGCCTTCTCCGGCTACACCTACGTTTCGGGCTTCCCTGACCGGCCGCCGATCAACCAGCCGACGCCGCTGGCCGACTACGTCACCGGCCTGTTCGCCTGCATCGCCGCGCTGATGGCGCTCTACCACCGCGACGCCGGCGGCGGCAACGGCGAGGGCCAGGAGGCAGATGTCGCGCTCTACGAATCACTCTTCCGGCTAATCGAGGCCTTCGTGCCGGCCTACGACCAGCTGGGTCGCGTGCCGGAGCGCCGCGGGCACGCCATGGAAACCGCCAGCCCGGTCGGCACCTACCAGTGCAGCGACGGCGGCTGGGTCGTCATGACCGCCAGCACCCAGCCGACCTGGGAGCGCGCCGCCCAGGCCATCGGCCACCCCGAGCTAATCGAGGACGAGCGCTTCCTGACCAACGAGCTGCGCGTCAAACACGCCGACGACCTCAACGCCCTGCTGGTGCCCTGGTTCGCGGCCCGCACCCGCGACGAGGCACAGCGGATCATGGACGAGCACGGCGTCCCGCTGGCGCCAATCCTCTCGATCGCCGACATCTTCGAGAACGAGCAGTACAAGGCCCGCGAGAACATCATCCGCGTCGACCACCCAACGCTTGGGTCGGTAGCGCTGCCCGGTCTGATTCCCAAATTCAGCCGCACGCCCGGCGCAGTCAAGCACCCGGGCCCCGAGCAGCTCGGCGCCTTCAACCGCGAGGTCTACGGCGAGCTGCTGGGCCTCTCCGAAGAAGAACAGTGCCGCCTGGCCGAGGAGGGCGTGATCTAAGCCCAACCCCGTGCGTTGGAACCGCCCACCGGGGCCATCGTAGGGGTGAAGCTTGTCTCCACCCGCGCCTCAGGCGCCTTCGATTGCTAGCACGGACTGAATCGGAGTTGCCCTGTGAGGGCATGTCATCGAAAGCGGGCGACCGCATCGCCGGGTGAAGACAGGCTCCACCCCTACGATTCCTATTGATTCGGGTTTCCGCAGCCAGGACCGGCCAAAATCCACGCAATCCTGCCATTTGTGGCAACGTAGCCCCTGATAGGCCACGTGACTTATACTCGATAAGCTACGACAGCGTATCGCCGCACACCGGCGTGGGGAGGATACGTCGCAGATGACGATGACGCGTCCCGTCCATACAGACGGATTGCTGAACGTTGCCCGCTCTCTGGTTGGCTCCGCTTCAACCCCGATTCCGCAACGCTCCCGGGCCGCCGCAAGCACCGATCCCACCTACTCGGTTGGATATCGCACCACGCTGATCGCCACGCTGGCGCTGGCCGTCGGGGTCATCGCCTGGGCGGCGATCAATCTGGCCAGCGGCTGGGTCGGGTTCGCCAGGGTCGTCCCGGAGGGCTTCCGGGGCGGCGGAGAGATGGCGATCTCGCTGGCCCGGCTGTTCGCCGCGCTGGTGCTGGTGCTGATCGTGGCCAACGGCGTCGGCGACCGGTTGCGCTGGGTGGCGCTCGGCTTCCTGGTGCTCGGCCTGGGGCAGCTCGCCTTCGGCTACATCGAGCCGATCGTCGCCGACGCGCCGGACGTCAATCGCTCGCTCTACGAGATGACCTTCATTCGCACGCTCGCCGGCGGGCTGATCGTGGTCGGCCTGCTGCCGCGCGAGCCGCGCCGGCTGACGCTGCGGATCGCCGGCGGCATCGCGCTGCTGTGCGCTGTCGCCGCGCTGATCTACTACCCGCTGGATGCGCGCGGCGCGATCCCCCAGCTGGTGCAGATCGAGAGCCTGGAAGAGGCCATCCGCCTGAAGATCGCGCCGCTCGCCTGGATGACCGGCTGGCACTGGCTGTTCGCCGCGCCGGAGTTCACCCTGGCGATGCTGGCCGCCTTCGCTGGCGTGGTCCGCAACCGCAACGGCGAGATCGGCGGCTGGCTGCCGATCGCGATGGTGTTGCTGGCCGGCTCGGAGCTGCACGACGCGCTCTGGCCCTCGGCCTACGACAACTCGGCCATCTTCAACACCGCCGACGCGCTGCGCCTGTCGATGGCGGCCGTGGTCGTCGCCGGCGGCGCATTCGAGCTGCGCCGGATCGCCAGGGAACGCGTCACCCTGCTGGCCGCCGAGCGCGAGCGCGTCCGGCGGCTCGAAGAGCTGGCCACGCTCAAGGCCGATTTCACGGCGATGGTCGCCCACGAGCTGGGCCACCCACTCTCGGCGATCCGCCGCCAGACCGAGCTGCTGGCCCGCGACGGCGTCGATCCCGCGCTGCGCGCCAACGCCGTCGAGGTCATCATCAAGGAGACGGACGCGCTGGACGCGCTGGTGGCCGACGTCCAGACCACGGCGACCGCCGAGCGCGACGAGTTCTCAGCGCAACTCAGCCCGGTGCGCGTCGGCGACCTGATCGACGACGCGCTGATGGCGGCCACGGCGCACGCCCCGGGTAAGCCCCCGTTGATTACGCTCGACGGCATCGACCCCGAAGCGCGCGTGCTGGCCGACCGCGACCGCATCGGCCAGGTGCTCCGCAACCTGCTCTGCAACGCCGCCAAGTTCTCGCCGGAGGGCACGCCGATCACGCTGCGCGCCGCGCAGGCCAGCGAGGGGCGCATCCGCCTGGAAGTGATTGACCACGGGCCGGGCATCCACCCGGACGACGTGCCGCGCATCTTCGAGAAATTCTGGCGCGGCCGCAATGGCGACGGCAACGGTCACGCCGCCCGTCCGCCGGTGGCCGGCGGCGGGATCGGCCTCTACGTCAGCCGGCGGATCGTGCGCGCACACGGCTCGGATATCGAGGTGCGCTCCAGGCTCGGCGCCGGCTCAGTGTTCGGCTTCGAGCTGGACGTCGTGCCCGCTCGAGCCCTGGCGGAGGCACGATGACGCGCGTCCTGCTGATCGACGACCACGCCTCGGCCCGCGAGCCGCTGGCCTTCATGCTGAACCAGGAGGCGGACATGGAGGTCATTGCCCAGGCCGGAGACCTGGGCGAGGCGCGCCAGGCGCTCGACCGCCACGGCGGGGAGATCGACGTCGCGGTGGTCGATCTGGGCCTGCCGGACGGCTCGGGCGAGGAGTTCATCCCCGAGCTGCGCGAGGCCAGCCCGGACGCCGCCGCGCTCGTGCTGACCTACTTCTCCGAGCGCGAGCGACTGGCCCGGGCGGTCGCGGCCGGGGCGGCCGGCGTCCTCCATAAGTCCGCGCCGGTCAGCGAGGTGGTCGATGCCGTGCGCCGCCTGGCGGCCGGCGAGCAGCTGGTCACGCTGCATGAGGTCATCGAGGCACTGCGGATGCTCGACCGCGAGCGCCAGCGCGACCGCGAAGCGCGCCTCTCGGTCGAGCAGCTGACCGAGCGTGAGCTGGAGGTGCTCCAGGCACTGGCCGATGGCCTGAGCGACAAGGAGATCGCCGAGCGCCTCTACATCGGCCCGGCCACCGTACGCACCCACATCACCAACATCCTCGCCAAGCTCAACGCCACCTCGCGCCTGCAGGCGCTGGTGCTAGCCGTCCGCAACGACATCGTCAGGATCAGCTGACCGGCACGGACGGCCTGCCGGGACACCTCTCTCCTCCATTGCCTATGGCGTGCCTCGCCGCGCTCTACCTCGCCCGGCTTCATCCACGAATTGGTTGAGGGAGATCTCCCCCTATCCGTGGATGGGGTCGGCGCTGCGCTTGTCCACGCTTGATGGTTGCAGCGCATGAGCGCACCCCGCGCACCTGCTGGAGCGCGGGACGCATCGAATGACGCGGCCTGAATCGCCGCGCGGGAAGGATGACAGCATGCTGAGACGCTTCAAGGCGCTGACGACGCTGCGCGCGATGATCGTGCTGGCCGGGATGCTGGCGATTGTCGTGGCCGGCCAGCAGCCGGCGGCGGCCCACCAGAAGA
>DATGQR010000653.1:0-2505 GCA_035304105.1 Thermomicrobiales bacterium
AGCAGCGCGCCATGGCCCGCAACCGCATGATGGCCGCCGTGCCGACCGCCGATGTGATCATCACCAACCCGCTGGAGATCGCTGTGGCGATCCGCTACGACCCGGAGCGCAACAACGCCCCGGTCGTCGTCGCCAAGGGCCGCCGCCTGCTGGCCGACCGCATCCGCGAGTTGGCCTGGCAGCACGGCGTCCCAATCGTTCCCAACCGGCCGCTGGCCCGCGCGCTCTATCAGACGGTCGAGGTCGGCTGGGAGATCCCGGCGGATTTGTATGCGGCCGTGGCCGACATCCTGGCCTACGTCTACTCGCTTCGTCGTGACGCTCAGCCACGCTGGCTGCGTGATCGGCAGGTGACGACATGATCCGACTGGCGCGCTACAGCGACATCATCCTCGGGTTCGGGGTGATCCTGATCATCGTCATGATGATCATCCCGATCCCCACCTCGATGCTCGACCTGCTGCTGGCGATCAACATCTCGTCCGGCCTGGTCATTCTGATGGTGTCGATGTACATCCTGTCGCCGCTGGAGTTCTCATCGTTCCCGTCGGTGCTGTTGATCGCCACGCTCTTCCGGCTGGCGCTCAGCATCGCCTCGACGCGCCTGATCCTGACTCAGGCGAACGCCGGTTCGATCATCGACGCCTTCGGCAGCTTCGTGATCGGCGGCAACATCGTCGTCGGCATGGTCGTCTTCGCGATCCTGGCCGTCATCCAGTTCATCGTTATCACCAACGGCGCGACGCGCGTCGCCGAGGTCGCGGCGCGCTTCACGCTCGACGCCCTGCCCGGCAAGCAGATGGCGATCGACGCCGATCTCAACGCCGGGTTGATCAACGAGGACCAGGCGCGCTTCCGCCGCGAAATCGTGACCCGCGAGGCCAACTTCTACGGCGCGATGGACGGCGCCTCGAAGTTCGTGCGCGGCGACGCCATCGCCGGGATCATCATCATCTTCATCAACCTGATCGGCGGCATCGCCATCGGCATGCTCCAGCAAGGGCTCTCGTTCAGCGAGTCGCTCAATACGTTCGCGCGCCTGACGGTCGGTGACGGCCTGGTCAGCCAGATCCCCGCGCTGCTCATCTCGACCGCCACCGGCGTGATCGTGACCCGCAGCGTGTCCGACACCAACCTGGGCGCGAACATCACCGGGCAGATCCTCTCCAGCTACCGGGCGCTGGCGCTGGGCGGGACGATCGTGATGCTCTTTGGGATCGCGCCGGGCCTGCCGACGGTGCCCTTCATGGTCATCGGCATCGGCCTGGTCGGGTTGGCGTTCGTGCTCTGGCGCCAGCAGCGCGAGGGACCGCCCGAGCCGGAGGCGATGGAGCCGGCCGGCCCGCAGCCGACGCCCGAGGAAGACCTCGCCCAGCTCCTGCAGGTCGACCCCATGGAACTGGAGATCGGCTACAGCCTGATCCCGCTGGTCGATGAGAACAGCCCGAGTAACCTGCTACGGCGCATCACGCTGATCCGCCGCCAGATCGCGATGGACCTGGGCATCATCGTCCCGTCGATCCGCATCCACGACAACCTGGAGCTGCAGCCGAACGAGTACCGCATCAAGATTCGTGATGTCGAGGTCGGCTCCGGCACGCTCTACCCGGACCGCCTGATGGCGATGGACCCCGGAACGGTGACCGAGACGGTCGACGGCATCATGGGCGTCGAGCCGGCCTTCGGCCTGCCGGCCGTCTGGATCCAGCCGGGCGACCGCGAGCTGGCCGACCGGCGCGGCTACACGATCGTCGACCCCGGCTCGGTTATCGCCACGCACTTGACCGAGGTGATCCGCACTCACGCCGCCGAGCTGTTGACGCGCCAGGACGTCCAGAGCCTGCTGGACTCGGTGCGCGCCGAGCACCCGACGGTCGTCGAGGAACTGATCCCCAACCTGCTCTCGGTCGGCGAGATCCAGCAGGTGCTGCGCAACCTGTTGCGCGAGGGCGTTTCGATCCGCGACCTGGTGACGATCCTCGAAACGCTAGGCAACGCGGCCCGCCAGCATCGCGACCTCAACCAGCTCACCGAGCAGGTGCGCCAGGCGCTGGCGGCGTCGATCTCGCGCCGCATGGCTGAGCCGGACGGCAACCTCTACGTGATGACGCTGTCGCCGGACATCAGCCAGTCGCTGATGGGCTCGGTTCAGCAGACCGAGTCCGGTCCGGCGCTGTTCCTAGACCCCGAGACGCTGCAGCGCACGTTGCAGTCGATCGGCGAGCAAGCCGAGGCGATGGCCGGCCAGGGGCACCGGCCAATCCTGCTGACACCGGGCAACATCCGCGCGGCCCTGCGGCGGCTGATCGAGCGCTCGTTGCCGAATGTGTCGGTGCTGTCGTTCCAGGAGATCTCGCCGCAGGTCGATGTGCACTCCGTCGGGATGGTAGGGAGTAGCAGCTAATGGACGTCAAACACTATCGAGCCCATACCGTGCGCGAGGCGATCGAGCAGGCCAAGCGGGAGCTGGGGCCGGACGCCCGCATCCTTCAGGTGCGCCGCATC
>DATGQR010000654.1:0-4348 GCA_035304105.1 Thermomicrobiales bacterium
TGGCGGATCTGCTCGTCGGTCGCGTCCGGGTCCAGCCCGGCGCGCTGTTCCAGCGTCCCGCCGCTCGTCAGCCGATTGATCTCCGCCTGCTCCTCCTCACTCAAACGCAGTTGCCCGGTCAGCATCATGTGGAGCAAGCGCAGCTCGGTGAAGGCGTGCGTCGACGACTCCACCTGCTCGATCTCGGCAAAGAGCCGCCGCGAGCCGTTGATGTCGGCCGCCGCCAGCTCGCGGGCCACCGCGCGCAGCGAGGCCAGCGCCGAGCGCCCCTTCAGCGCCAACGCCCGGGCCGCGAAGTGCTGCTCCAGCAGATCGCGCAGATCGTTCAGGCCGCTGGCGTCGACCAGTACCCGGGAGAGATCGACGGCCGAGAGCGCCTCTCCGGCCCGGATCTGCTCAATCGCCAGCCGCACGCCAAAGAGCCCCAGCCTGGCCAGCAGCTCCCGGCGCGTCTCGGCCAGCAGATCGCTCGCCTCCGGGGCCATGAAGCGGTCGACCGAGAGCAGCATGCCCCGCAGCTCCTCGGCGTCGATCCGCGCCAGGGCGCGCAGCGAGGCCGCCTCGTGCTCCTGCAGCGTCGTGCCCGTCTCGGCCAGCAGCCCGGCCACCGGCAGCACGGCCACGCACAGCGCCCGGATGCGCTCGTCCTGTCCGTAGCGCCTCGCGATCCGGGCGGCCGACTCCAGCGCGTCCGGCCGGCCCGAGCCGATCTCATCGGCCCGCGAGAGCACGGCGATGGCGTTGACCGGCGAGCTGTTGGCCAGCGTGTCGTCGAAGAACGCCTCCAGGAACTCGGCGTCGCGCTTGTGCATGTGGCGCATCAAGTAGAGCACTGCGTCGGCGTCACTCTGGCGGTCGGCGTCGTCCAGCGCCATGAAGTCGTGCGTGCGCAACGAGGCGCTCGGGGTCATCGAGGCCAGTCCCGGCGTGTCGATCAGTGTCGTGCGGGCCAGGTTCGACGAGGGCCAGGCGACGTCGAGCCGCTCGATCTCCTCGATCGCGTAGCGCCCCAGGTCGATGTCCAGCCGGCCGTCGTCGCGCCGGAAGCGCAGCTCGCGCGATTCCCCGGAGCGCAGCACGGCCCGCACCTCGTAGCCGAAGCCCTGGCGGTACCAGCTGACGACCTTCGTGCACTCCCCGGCGTCGGTCGGGGCCAGCCGCTCGCCGACCAGCGCGTTGAGCAGGGTCGACTTGCCGGCCTTGACCCGCCCGACGATGGCCACCCGCAGCGGCTCGCTCATCCGCAGCCGGATCGCCGCCACCCGCTCGGCCAGCGGCGTGCCGTGGACCAGCAACATCGCCTCGTCGCAGAGGTAGTTGACCCGCTCGGCGACGCCGCTCGCGCTCACAGCCGCCCCTCGGCAATCCCGACCCGCCGGCACAGTTCGGTCAGCTTCTCGACGCGCGTCGTCAGATCCTGCTTGCGCGCTGCCCGCGCCGCCTCGTCCTGCTTCAGGCTGTTCTGGGCCTGCTGCACGATCTCGCTATAGGTCTGGGCCAGTTCGGCGATGCGGTCGGTGAAGTAGTCACGCATCTCCCGCTGGAAATCGCGGGTCGTCTCGCGGATACGCGTGCCCGCCTCGAACTGCACGTCATCGACGAACTGCCGCACGAAGGTGCGCGCCTGCTGCCGCTTGCGGGTCACGTCGCGTCGGCGCTCCTCGATCAGTTGCCGCCCGCCGAACAGCACGCCAGCGCCGATCAGGACTGGCGTCACCATCGCCAGCCCCACGAAATTGCCGAGCATCCCGACCATCAGCAAGCCCATATACGAGCCACGCATCGCATTCAGCCCCTTGAAGACCTTCGCGCCCATGCTCTCGTTCTCGATCGTGCGCTCGGTCCACATCTGGCCGACGTCGATGCTGATGCTCCCGCTCGCCGACGCCCACAGCGCCGTCGTCTCGTCCCGCAGCATCGCCGCGATCGTGTCGCGCAGTGCGCCGACGTCGTCATCGATCCGGTTGAAGGCTTCCTCGACTGCCTTGGCCACGTCGCTCTGCAGCCGCTGGGTGATGTCGTCCCACTCTGCCGCTGGGTCGACCTCCTCGATGCGGTCCTCGGTGCTGCGCAGGATCCCGCGCATCGTCGAGCGAAACTGGTAATCGACGTTCGAGGTCAGCACCGCGAAGCCGTCGTTCATCACCGTGGCCCAGCGCGAGCCGGCCCCACGCAGGGCGTTCAGCCGCTCCCTGGCATCCTCCAGCCGGGCCAGCTCCTCGGCCGCGCTCGGCGGGTCGTTGATGATCGCCAGTTCTGCCTCATAGCCGGCGATCATCTGCTCGGCCGCCGCCCGGGTCGCGCTCAACGCCTCCAGCGCGGCGCGCTTGCCAGCCTGCTCCAGAATCCCCACCCGCAGCGCCTCCAGCAGCGCCGGGAAGCCGCTCTCCTCGTTCAGCGAGCGGTCGTGCTCCTCCAGGGCCAGCTGGCGCAAGGTCGAGGAGACCGGCACGATCTGCGCCGCGATCCCGGCGCGCTCCAGGTGCCCGGCGTTGAGCGCGACGATGCGCCGCCACTCCGGGTAGAGATCGATCTTGGTCATGGCGATCAACAGCGTCGCGCAACGCGCCGCCACCTCACGCAAGTAGGCGATCTCCGGCTCGATGAACTCCTGCGAGCAGTCGGTCACGAAGATCAGCGCGTCGGCGGACTGCAGGAAGGCCAGCGTCGCCGCGCCGTAGCCGGAGGCCAGCGTGCCCGACCCCGGCGTGTCGACCAGCGTGATCCCGCGCGCCAGGAAGCCGTTGTGCAGCCGCAGCTCGACGAACTCGACGTTGCGCGAGTTCTCCGGGTTGCCGCGCTCGGTCACGAAGTCGGCGATCTGCTCCGGCGCGAGCGGCTCGACCAGCGTCTCGCCGTCCTCGTGCCGCCGCACAGTGATCGACGGCTCCTCGGCGTAGCGCAGGATCGTGATCGCCGAGGTTGCCAGGTCATCGTCCACCGGGCACAGCTGCTCGCCGATCAGCCCGTTGACCAGCGCGCTCTTACCCTTCTTGAACTCGCCGGTGACGCAGATGATCGTGTCCGGCCGGTCCATCCGCTCGATCGCCCTGACGATGCGCTCGCGCAGGTCCGGCCGCTCGTAGGCCGTCGTCGCGTCGACGCCCAGCTTCGCCACCTCGCGGGCGAACTGCATCGGCGTCGGCGCGGCCGGCCTGGGAGCGCTCGCTGGCGCAGGTTGGGACGTCGTGCTCATGCCGCTCCATTCCGCCCGTCGGGACGCCATGCCGACACAACCGGCCCGCCAGATCGGTGAAACATGCTGCCGCGGCCACATTGTACGCGCGCCATGCCCGGAATCCAGTCCGGCTGCCGCCCCGCCCGCCGAATGCGCTAGTCTGTCGCAACTTAAGACGAAGGATGCTCAGAGGAGGTTTCGATGACCGGCCTGCGAGGCGTCTACAACATCATGGCGACACCCTTCCGCGACGACGGCGCGCTCGACGAGGACAGCCTGCGCCGGCTGACCGAGGCGACCATCGCCATGGGCGTCGACGGCATCACCGTCCTGGGCGTGGCCGGCGAGGCCCAGAAGCTGCTCGACGCCGAGCGCCGCCAGGTGCTCGAGATCGTCATCGAGGTCAACGCGGGCCGCGTCCCGATCATCGTTGGCGCCACTCAGAACGCGACCGACACGACCATCGCAGCCTGCCGCGAAGCCGAGCAGGCCGGCGCGTCCGGCGTCATGGTCGCCCCGCCGCTCTTCCTCGGACCAGGCCCGGCGCTCACCGAGCACTTCCGCCGCCTGGCCGAGGCCATCTCAATCCCGATCGTCCTCCAGGATTTCCCGCCCTCCAACGGCGTCACGATGACCCCGGCGGCCATGGCGCAGCTGGTCAACGACATCCCCGGCATCACCACGATCAAACTGGAAGACCCACCCACCCCGCAGCGCATTGCCCAGACCCTGGCGCTGATCGAGCGCGACGACGCCACCATCCTCGGCGCGCTGGGCGGCATCTACTATCTCGATGAGCTGCGCCGCGGCGCGTCCGGCACGATGACCGGCTTTGCCTATCCCGAAGTGCTCGTCGCCATCTGGCGTGCCTGGGAGGCCGGCGACCGCCGCGAAGCCGCCGAGATCTTCTACCGCTACCTGCCGCTGATCCAGTTCGAGGGCCAGCCGAGGCTGGGGCTGGCCGTGCGCAAGGAGATCCTGCGCCGCCGCGGCCTGATCGCCTCCGCAACCGTCCGCCACCCCGGCCCCCGCCTCGACCCCGGCAGCCTCGACGACCTCATCGAGACGATCGAGATCATCGGGATCGACGAGGAGTATCCGCCCGCACGATGGGCCTCGTAGCGCCCTTCACCCGTCATCCTGAGCGCAGCGCAGGAGCCGGCTCGGATC
>DATGQR010000655.1:0-2086 GCA_035304105.1 Thermomicrobiales bacterium
CGGTCATCCGATAGTGCCGCACCCAGCGGTTACCCGGAAACCACTCCTCAAGGATGGTGCTCTCGAAGACGGGTGTCCAGCGGCGTGGGAAGCGCCGGCGCGTCGGCTGCGGGCCGCCGTCGGAGTAGACCAGGCGCGGGCCGACGATGGCGGTCCGGGGATCGGCGGCCAGCTCTTCGGCGAGGGCCTGGATGGCGCCAGGCTGCACGACGGTATCGGAGTTGAGGATGAGGATGGCCTCGCCGCGTGCCCGAGCGATGCCGGCGTTGGCGCCGGCTCCATAGCCGCGGTTGGGAACCTCGAGCAACTCGAACTCGGGAAAACGCAGGCGAACCATCTCCGGGCTGCCGTCGCTGCTGGCGCTGTCGACGACGATGACCTGATCTGCCTCGCCGCGCCGGCAGGCGTCCCGCAGCGACTCCAGGCAGGCCGCCAGCAGGTTGCGGACGTTGTAGCTGACGACCACGACCGAGACCGTCATCGGGGTCGGACTCATCGCAAACCTCGCCTGGCGCGCCAGACGCCGTACAGCCGGGCCTTGGCCAGGACGGCGCAGGCGAAGGCGCCCGCGAGCCCGTCCCGGTAGCCGCGCTCTCTGACGAAGCGCCGCCAGAACTCACGCAGCGGTGCTCCGAGGTAGGCGCGCCGGCGGGGCCGCTTCGCCGGAAGACGCGCTGCGCGCTCGTAGGCGAACTGGCGGGCGACGAAGGTGCGCCAGTTGGGGAAGTTCAAGTGCACCATCGGCGTGGTGAGCGCGAAGAGCCGGCCGGCGCAGTCCGGGACCTCATGCACCGTAACCGACTCGTCATAGCGGCAGCGATCGGGGCGCAACAAGCGCGCCTGGTAGTCAGGCCACCAGCCGCCGCCGCGCATGACGCGCCCGGCAATGACGTTTCGCCGGGGAATCAGGTAGCCGGCGGCTTCCTCGTCGGCGTCATCGAGAGCCGCGGCGATCTCCTCGCGCAGCCGGGGCGTCAGGCGCTCGTCGGCATCCAGGAACAGCACCCAGGGGGAGCCCGCCGCGAGGTCCAGCGCAAAATTGCGCTGCGCCGGGAATCCGGGCCAGCCGCGTTCGATGACACGCGCACCCAGCTCCCGGGCGATCCGAGGCGTGGCGTCCCGTGAACCGGAGTCGATCACGATGATGTCGTCGGTGAGCGGCATTAGAGATTCGATGCAGCCGGAGATGTAGCGCTCCTCGTTTCGGGCGAGGATCACGGCGGTCAGCTTCGGCATCGCAACCCCTCGCGGAACGCGGCGCGGATCGCCTGGTAGCGGCCGGCGTCGTCCCTCCCGGCGCGGAGGCGGCAGCTCAGCCCGACCGCCGCGGCTATGGCTCGCCGCCTGGTGGGTGACTCCCAGCGGCGCAGGTAGCGGCCGCGGCTGCGCCAGAGCGCGGCCTGCATCTCGCTGGGCATCTGGCCAGTCGATGCCCCGCCGACGTGGGTGATGCGCGCGGCCGGGGCCAGCAGGCATGTCCAGCCGCGCGCGTGGAGCGCCCGCGCCAGGTCGATCTCTTCGCTGTACATCCCGTACCCCTCGTCGAAGCCGCCGACGTCGTCGTAGGCTGCTCGCCGGATCGCCAGCGCCGCGCCGAGGGCGTAGTCGACGGCGTATGGAAGCTTGCCATTGCCCGGCCCCAGACGGCCGTTCAGGCTGGAGGCGTACAGCCGCGCCGGGACCGGCCAGAGGTCGAACAGCAGGTTGACGAGTCCGGGGAAGCGGTAGCCGGCGGACTGGATCGAGCCGTCGGTGTTGAGCAGCAGCGGGGCCGCCATGCCGATGTGCGGCGCCAGTTCGAAGACCCGCGTAAGTTCGCCGAGCGAACCTGGTTCGAGGATCGTATCCGCGTTCAGGATGATCAGGGGATCGCCGCTGGCGGACCGCGCGCCAGCGTTGCAGCCGGCCGCGTAGCCGCGGTTCTCGGACATCCGGATCAGCCGAGCGCCGGGCGCGACTGCCAGGGCATCGTCCAGGTCTGGAGCGGTCGAGGCGCAATCGACGACGAGCAGTTCGACCGGATCGGGGAAACTGGACCGCTCGCGCTCTATCGAGGCGAGGCATTCGGCCAGCAGCCTGGGGGTAT
>DATGQR010000656.1:0-4727 GCA_035304105.1 Thermomicrobiales bacterium
AGGTTCCCGACAGCATCGTGATCGGGCTGGAGGAATCGAAGAGCTCGAAGCCGCAGGACACCAGCGCCGGTAGCCCCAGGCCGGCGGCGACGAACTCGGGCTTCTCGTCGGGCGGGGTCAGCTCGGGTGTCAGGTGCTCGAAGTCCTGATAGCGCCTCGCCCGCTGCTCCCAGAAGGCGGCCAACTCCGGCTGCTTGCGAGCGTCTGGGCGCTTCGGCAAGCCATGCCGCGTGAGGTCGCGGGTCGTTGCCGTGAGGGCGTCGAACCCCTGCGGCGGGGGTGGAAACACGCGCACGCCGTCCTTGCTGCGGTCCGCCTTCTGAGCCATGTCGTCCTCCTTAGGGCTGCGATGAAGCGGCACGGCATCCCACGCGATCCGCGCCGGATGAGGAACCAGGGACACGGAAAGCGCGCTGCCCGTACCCGTCGCGACGCCGCCCACCTGGCATTGGGATGCGGTTGTGGCCGGGCGGGGCTACGCCGCGTCTCCGGTAGTATCAGCAGTCGCTACAGTTGCGCCGCGATTCACCAGCGGGGAGCTTCATGCGCTCTGCCAGGTACACGCCGCCGGACCGTGAAGGCGACGAGGGCGCTTCCAGCGCGGTGCGCACGCGGACCATCGTTGGTGCATTGCGTTACTCGCTCAGTATATGCGACAAACTAGACGTAAGTAAGTACCCTGAGTGGAGCTATGTCCGGCGAATCCAGCGCGCTGCGGCCGGCCGCGTCGATTCGCGGCCTGTCACCGATCCGGCGGCATTGAGACCTGGAACTCGGGCAGCACGTCTTCAGCTGGTCCGGGCCAAAGCCTGCGAGGTGGATGCCACTGGGGCAGGTAGTCGCGGATGAGGTCTTCGAGCGCCCTGAGCGCAGCCAGCCGCTCAGAGGGCCAGGCGAACGGGCCGTGGGCCACGAGTTCGACGGATCTCGCGCCGGGGCGGAGCATTGCGGCGGCAACAGTTAGCCGGCTAACTGGAATCTCCGGTAGTGCGAGCGCGGCCGTGGCCCTGAAAAACTCAACCTCTGAGAACCCGCCGTCCAGACGGTCAGCGACGATCAGGAGCGGCGCTCCTGGGCAGCGGCGAGCTAGTCGTTGGGTGAGGCGCGGCAGGCCGACGGTAGCCGTGAGGATGACCTCGGGGCGCATGGTGGCCAGCTCGTCGAAGCCGATCGCCGGCGTGGTTGCGCGACCATCGAATCGGCCGCTCTCGATGCGCGCCGCGTGACCGACCGCGGCATTGACGTGTTCGGCGACGGCCGCGCTATCCGAGCGCTCGTGCAGCACCAGTGAGAAGTTGACGCGAAGCGTGTCGCCGTCGATGTGTGCGGGCCCGCGCCGGGTGACGCGGGCCTTGCTGCGAAATAGCTCGAGCATGTTGGTGGGCAATCCGGGTATGTCGGCTAGAACCTCGACCGGCGTTACTCCTGAAGCTTGGTGCCGCACTCGGTGCAGAACTTGGCGCCCGGCGCGTTGGCTGCACCGCAGTTGGGGCAGGTGTTGTCGGACGTCGGGGCGGGTGTGCCGCAGTTCGGGCAGAACTTCGCGCCCGCCGGCAGGCCGTGACCGCAGTTGGTGCAGAAGCGCGTTGCCCCAGACGCTCCCGTTCCTGCGGGCTGGCCGCCCTGCTGTCCCTGGCCCGCCGCGCCCTGCTGGCCGGCCCCACTGATCGCCTGTGAGATGGCCTGACCCATCGCGACGCCCATACCCAGTCCAGCTCCCAGGCCCGCGCCTTCGGTCAGCGAGCCGCCCTGACCGCCGCCTTCGCCGCCCTGCATCCCGCCGATGGCCTGCGCGGTCTGATACTGGATGTACTGCTGCATATCGCCCAGCGCAGCCATGCCGGAGCGCTCGTCGATGCGCTTCTGGACCTCCTCCGGCGGGGTGACGGCCATGATCTGGAAGGTGAGCAGCTCAAGCCCCAGGCGTTCGAAGTCGTCGGTCAACGCGTGGCGCGCGGCCGAGGCGATCTCCTGGATCATCAACGGCAGGTCCAGGATGCTCGTCATCGTCTCGCCGATCATGTCGTTGAATTCGGTGAGGATGATCGAGCGCAGGAAGTCTTCGATGTCGCTGACGAGATAGGTGCTGCGCTGGCCGACGACCTGGTTGACGAACAGCTGTGGATCCTTGACGCGCATCGAGTACGTGCCGAAGGCGCGCAGCCGCACCATGCCGAACTCGCTGTCGCGGTAGACGATCGGCTGGACCGTGCCCCATTTCAGGTCAGTGAACTCGCGGATGTTGACGAAGTAAACCTCGGCCCGGAACGGCGAGCGGCCGCCGAACGGCAAGCCCAGCACTTCCGCCAGGATCGGGATATTCGCGGTCGAGAGGGTGTGCCGGCCCGGGCCGAGCACGTCGAGCGCCCTGCCATCTCGCGAAAAGACGGCGCGCTGCGACTCGCGGACGACGAGCTGTGAGCCAAGGCGAAACTCGCCCGAGCCGTATTCGGGGATGCGATGAACGATCTCGTTCGCTCGCGCGTCCGGATATTCGATCAGGTCGAGTATCGCCATGGCTTCGCTCCTTGTGATGTCGAGTCGGTGTCGAGGCGGCTTACTGGTCGTCGCTTTGGCTCGCCGTGCTGCCCTCGGTCAGGGCCGGTTCGTTGCCGGAGATGCGCGCCTTGAGCGCCAGCAGCTCGGCTTCGACGTCCGGTTCGGATTCCAGCTCGGCGAACTGCCACTCGACATCGCCCTCTTCGAGCTCCTGCATGGCTGCGGCGTGTGCTTCCTCGCTGAGGATGCGGCGCTCCATGCGCTCCAGTTCGCCCATGGCGCTCATATCGGGGAGGCTGGAGAAGGTCTCGGTGATGCGCCGCTGGGCCTGGGCGCGGCGGTGGCGGGCGATGAGGAGGTTGCGCTTCGATTCGGCTTCCTCGTACTTGCGCTCGAGCACCTTGAGCTGGTTGCGGAGCTTATCGACCAGCTCCTGCTGGGAGGCGAGCTGCGTGGCGTAAACGCTGGCGATCTCCTCGGCGTCGCGCTTGCGGCGCAGCGCCTCGCGGGCCAGGTCTTCGCGGTCACGCTGGATGGCCAGCTCAGCCTTGCGCTCCCATTCGCGGGCGTCCATCTGCGCCTCTTGCAGCTCCGCCTCGACGAGCTTCTCCTGGGCGATCATGTTGGCGACCTGCTGGCGCGCCTCGCGGATGCTGCCCTGCATCTCGCGCATCAGCTCATTGAGCATCTTCTCCGGGTCTTCGGCCCGGTCGATCATGTCGTTGATGTTCGCCCTGATCAGGCGCGACATGCGATCGAGAATTCCCATCGTGCGTGTGCCTTTCCTCCCTGAGGGTAGGGCCGTCCGGAGCAATGCTAGACCGCCCGGCCACCTTCCCGAGACCACATCTCAATCTCCGCCGGGTCGATTGGCTCGCCAGCCAGCGAGATATCGTCGGCTCCCCAATGATATACGCTCAGCCGGCCGCTCCCCGTCGGTTGCGTGTAGTGGTAGACCATAACATCCCGGTCGCCGCTGGCTCCGCCGGGCCCGATCACTTCAGCGGTCCCGTCGCTGGTCCCGTGGAGCTGGTAGGTGGTCCCGTCGACCTCCAGTTGCACGTCGCCGGCCGTGCCCTCGGGCTCGACCTGCCGGCACCACTGGAACTCGCCGTCAGCCGCCCTGGGCACGCGCAGCCAGGAGCGTCCGTCGCCACCCTTGAGCTGGAAATCACGCCAGGTGCCGGACGAAGTCGTGACGGTGATCCGACCGGTGATCGTGTAGTTGACGTTGCGGAAGGTGATCGCGTCGCCGTCGTGCAGATTGTAGGCGGGAGGCGCGCCTGGGCCGATCTGCGCCGGGGCCAGCAGCGCGGTGATGTCCGGCTCCGGAAGGGGGTCGCCCCGGTCGATGACCTCGGCGCGGCGGTCAAAGCGGTCGAGCAGCTTCTCGATCACCGTGCTCAGTTCCTCCGAGCGTGCCCGGAATGCGTCGTCGTCGGGGCTGGTCTGCTCCAGCCGCTCGGCGGCCTGGCGCAGCTCATCGAGCCCGTCGCCCAGGCTTTCGTCGAAAGCGGCGATCTGGTCGAGTGCCCGCGCATCCACGGGCCGGTCGCTGAACAGCCCGGCATAGCCATAGGTGGCGGTACGAAGCCGGTCGATGAAGTGCTTGAGGCGCCCTTGAGGTTGATCGACATAACGAATTGCGCGGAGCTTGCGATCCTCTGCCAGCCGCGACGCCAGCCGGCCGAGCCGGTCGGCGATCTCGCCGTAGTCGCGGGCCAGTCGCTCGCGCACCAGGCGGTCGGACTCGCGCCGTCGCTCGCGGTCGCGGTAGCCGCTCCAGCCGGGAATCGAATCCAGGAAACTGCGACGTCCGCCCTCGACCATGTCATTCACCTCTTCCGCGAATGTGCCCCGCTAGGGTAGGAAATACTCGGCCCCGCAGTAGGGGCAGCGGACCAAACCGTGACCGGCCAACTGGAGCGGGCTGCCACAGTTCTGGCAATTCTGCATATCCCGCAGCTCGGCGGCTTGCCGGGCGTAGAGCCGACCACGTTCCCAGTCAACATAGCCTGAGAAGAGGCCCATCGACACCAGGTCGACCAGGTTCTCGCGCACCTGATCGCGGGTCAGGCCGCTCTCCAGCGCCAAATCGGCGATGCTGATCTCGCCGGCCGCCTCGATGCGGCCGATCATGCGGCGCTGGATGGTGGCGCGCTCGTGCTGGCGTGCCTCCGAGCGCCCGCGCACCAGCAAGAACGTGCCGATGCCGACAAGCGGGGCAA
>DATGQR010000657.1:0-2693 GCA_035304105.1 Thermomicrobiales bacterium
TCGGCATCGAAGTTCGGCTCGACGTCTACGAGCCCACCTCAGACCAATCGCTCGCCCGCATCCGCTCGCGCGGCCTCATCCTCACCGACGTTGCGCCGACGCGCGGCGAGATCGGCCTGCTGGACATCTACGTCTTCGAGATGCGCGAGAATCGCGTGCTGGTCGCCGATGAGGAGGGGCGCGCCGTGACCTTCCCGGTGCCTCGCAATGCGTCGCGCGTCATCCCACTGCCGGAGACGTCCTACAACATGCAGACGGCATTGATCGAAGGCGCGACCGTTTACGGCACCGAACCGCTGATGCCCGGCGAGCAGTCGGCGACGCTGTCTTACACCATCCCCTACACCAACAATCGCTTGAGCCTCGAACTCCTCAACGCCTACGAAACCGGGCTGTTCCGCATTCTGATTCCCCAGACCGTCAGCGCCCAGAACGAGGAGATCACGGTTGAGGCCGCGGGGTTCGAATACGCCGGAGAGGAAGTCATCGGCCCGCAGACGTACGATGTCTGGGTTCGCGAGAACGTCAGCCCCAACGACCGCCTGCGAATCGTCTACGGCGGACTGCAGCACAGCCGCATCAAGCCGAACACGCTGAACAAGATGGCGCCAGCGGCGGTCGCTGGGCTCGTCGCCATCGCTGCCGTCGGCATCGTCTACCTGCTCGTGCGCGGGCGCAGACTCTACGCGCCTCGTCCGCTGGTGCTCGCCCCGCAGCTAGCCAGTTCGCTCGAAGCTCAGCGCACGGACTTGATCGAGCAGCTCCAGGCACTCGAAACCGCTCACTCGTCCGGCATAGTCGATGACAAACAGTACCGCGAGTACCGGCAACTGATCCTGGAGCAGATCCGACTTGTCAACCGGCAGATGCGCGGCGAGGGCGTCGAGGAATAGCAAGCACGCGTGTTACCATGCGCCGCGGTATACGCGGAAGGGACGCACGCCTTGATTGAGACACCGAGACGCCGAATCACGGCTGAGGACATCTATCGTTTCAAGATGGTCTCCGACCCGCAGGTGTCGCCGGACGGCGCAAAGGTCGCCTACGTCGTCACGTCGATCGATGAAGAGTCGAACGGTTACCTCGCTTCGATCTACGTGACGAACCTGGACGACGGGTCGACGACCCGCTTGACGACCGCGAAGTCGCGCGACACCAGCCCGCGCTGGTCGCCGGACGGCAAGCACATCGCCTTCCAGTCCAATCGATCGGAATCGAACCAGGTCTGGTTGATGCGCGTGACCGGCGGCGAGCCCTGGAAGCTCACCGACTTCGAGGAAGGCGTCTCAGGTTTCGCCTGGTCGCCGGACGGCGCCTCGCTGGCCGTCGTCTCCAAGGCCAGCGATGAGAATTCTGGTGAGAACGAGGAGTCCGAAGAAGAGAAGTCGGACGTCAAGCACATCACGGCGATCCGCTACAAGTCCGACGACGAGGGCTTCCTCGACATGAAGCCGCGCAACATCTGGATCGTGCCGGCTTTCGGTGGCGAGCCAAAGCAGTTGACGCGCTCTGACGTTCACGACACCGACCCGGTCTGGTCACCCACCGGCGATCGCATCGCTTTCGTCACCAACCGCACCGACGAGCGCCACATGAACACCGCCTCGGAGATCTGGATGGTCACCGTGGCCAGCGGCGTCGAGCAGCCAATCTTCGCCGGCGCTGAGGCCAGCTTCGGCTCGCCGGCCTGGTCGCCGGACGGCTCGCGGATCGCCGCGGTCGGCCACCGCGAGGCACCCGCCGGCGGTTCGCCCGACAATGACATCTACGTCTACAGCCTGTCGGAGCAGACCGAGACGATCATCACCTCCGAGTTCAATCGCGGCGTCGGCGACTCGGCGATGAGCGACATGGTCCAGGGTGGCGAGAGCCGCCCGCTATGGAGCTCCGACAGCTCGAGCATCCTGTTCCGCGCCAGCGACAGCGGCGGCACCTACATCTACCGGGTTCCGGCTGCCGGGGGCGAAGTCACCCGGCTGTCAGAGGGCCGCTTCCGCATCGCCGGCCTGTCTCAAAGCCCGGACAGCTCGAAGCTCGCTTATGTGAAGGCGACCGCGACCAGCCCTGGCGAGTTGTTCGTCTCCGACGGCGACGGCCAGAACGAGCGCCAGCTCACGCAGGTCAATGAGGAGTTCCTGAACGAGATTGCGCTCTCCGAACCCGAGCCATTCTGGGTCGATGCGCCCGACGGCACACCGATCCAGGGCTGGATCCTCAAGCCGCCGGGCTTCCGCGAGGGTATCAAGTACCCGATGATCCTCCAGATCCACGGCGGTCCGCATGGGATGTATGCCGAAGCGTTCATGCACGAGTTCCACCTGATGGCCGCGCGCGGCTACGTGGTCGTCTACACCAACCCGCGTGGATCGTCTGGTTACGGCGAGGAGTTCACACGCGCCTCCCACATGCGCTGGGGCGAAGCGGACATGCCAGATCTGATGGCTGCCGTCGACCACGTGCTTTCGCGCGGTTTCGTCGACGAGCACCGCATGGGCGTGACCGGCGGCTCATATGGCGGCTACATGACGCTCTGGGTTATCGGGCACACCGACCGCTTCAAGGCGGCGGTGACCCAGCGCTGCGTCTCGAATCTCTATTCGTTCTACGGCACCAGCGACATCGGATGGAACTTCTTCGACTACGAATTTGGCGGCACTCCCTGGAGCGAGACCGAGCGCTACCTCAAGTACTCG
>DATGQR010000658.1:0-3317 GCA_035304105.1 Thermomicrobiales bacterium
TTGGGCGATTCCAGGCCGTTCGGCGAATCGACGATCTCGAGCTCGGCGCGGCTGCTCTCGTTGTAGACCGTCAGCGACGCAACCTCGGAGCCATTGTCCAGCCGCATCACCGTAACGCCCTGGGTCGAGCGGCCGATGACCGAGATCTGATCGACCGGGATTCGGATGACGACGCCCGATGTCGAAATCAGCATCGCATCCGCGTCGTCCTTGACGATCGCGGCCCCGGCGATCTTGGCGCCGCGCGGCAGCTTCATGGCGATCACGCCCTGCCCGCCACGGCCCTGGCGGCGGTACTCGTCGAGCGACGTGCGCTTGCCCAGGCCCTGCGTGGTGACGGTCAGCAGCGTGGCATCCGCAGCGTCGGTCGGCACGATCTCGGCGGCGACGACGTAGTCGTCCTCGTCCATGCGGATACCGATGACGCCAGCGGCCGGACGGCCCATCGGGCGCACATCGTCCTCGGCGAAGCGGATGGCCTTGGCCTCGCGCGTCACCAGGATGACATCGCCGTCGCCTTGCGACCAGCGCACCCAGGCCAGCTCATCGTCGTCATCCAGCGAGATAGCGATCAGGCCGGTCGAGCGCACGGAAGAGAACTGGTCGACCGTGGTGCGCTTGACGCGCCCCTTGCGGGTGCAGAAGAACAGGTAGCCGCCCTCGTCGAAGCTGCGGATCGGCATCAGCGCGCTGATCGACTCATCGGGCTGCAGCGAGATCAGATTGACGATCGGCATGCCCTTGGCGGTGCGCCCGGCGTCAGGCAGCTCGTGCACCTTGAGCTGGTAGACCCGGCCGCGCGTCGTGAAGAAGAGCAGCGAGTCGTGTGTGCTGGCCGTGATCAGGTGCTGGATGTCGTCTTTCTCGGTCATCTTGAGCCCGGTAACGCCGCGGCCGCCGCGATGCTGCGGGCGGTAGGTGTCATGCGGCAGGCGCTTGACATAGCCGCGCTGGGTCAGGGTGACCACGACGTCGACCTCGGGGATCAGGTCCTCGTCGGTCAGGTCGCCGACGGCCTCGACGATGCGCGTGCGGCGCATGTCACCGTACTTGTCGCGCAGCTCGATGAGATCTTCCTTGATGACGTTGAGGATCAGCTCCTCGCTGGCCAGTAGCATCTCGAGGCGCGCGATCTCCTTCATCAGCTCGTCGTACTCTTCCTCGACCTTGCGGCGCTCCAGGGCCGCCAGGCGGCGCAACTGCATGTCGAGGATGGCCGTGGCCTGGACTTCGGTCAGCCCGAAGTTCTTCATCAGGTTGTTGCGCGCCGACTCGGCGGTGCGCGAGCGGCGGATCGTGTTGATGACCTCGTCGAGGTTATCGAGCGCGATCTTCAGTCCTTCGAGGATGTGAGCGCGCCGGCGAGCCCGATCCAGCTCGAATTCGGTGCGCCGCCGGATGACGTCCTGGCGGTGCTCGATGTAGAGCTGCATCACGCGCTTGAGCGGCAGCACGCGCGGCTGCTCGCCGTCGACCAGGGCGACCATGTTGACGCCGAAGGTCTGCTGCATGGCGGTGTGCTTGTAGAGGTTGTTGAGCACCTTCTTTGGCTGGGCGTCGCGCTTGAGGTCGATGACGATGCGCATGCCGGTGCGGTCCGACTCGTCGCGCAGGTCGTGGATACCCTGCAGGCGTCCGGCACGGACGTGCTCGGCGATCTTCTCGATCAGGGCGGCCTTGTTGACCTGGTAGGGCAGTTCGGTGACGTAGATGGCGTAGCAATTCGGACGGTCCGAGTTGTCGATGTGCGCCTTGGCGCGCATCACGACGCGGCCGCGACCGGTCGCGTAGGCCGCCGCGATGCCCTCACGGCCGAGGATCAGCCCGCCGGTCGGGAAGTCCGGGCCGGTGATGATCTGGTTCAGGTCTTCGACCGTGGCGTCCGGATTGTCGATCAGGTGGATCAGGCCGTCGCAGATCTCGGTGAGGTTGTGGGGCGGGATGTTGGTCGCCATGCCGACGGCGATGCCAGACGCGCCGTTGACCAGCAGGTTGGGCAGCTTGCCCGGCAGGACCGTCGGTTCCCGGGCGCTCTCGTCGTAGTTCGGGCGGAAGTCGACCGTGTTCTTCTCGATGTCCGCCAGCAGCTCGTCAGCAATCGGAGCCAGGCGCGCCTCGGTGTAGCGCATGGCCGCCGCGCCGTCCCCGTCGACAGAGCCGAAGTTGCCCTTACCGTCGATCAGCGGGTAGCGCAGCGAGAAGTCCTGGACCATCCGGACGAGCGCATCGTAGACGGAAGAGTCGGAGTGTGGATGGAAGCTCTTGAGCACCTCACCGACGATACCGGCCGACTTGCGGTAGCGCGAGTTGGAACGTACGCCCATCTCGTGCATGCCGTACAGGATGCGCCGCTGAACGGGCTTGAGTCCATCACGCACGTCAGGGAGGGCGCGTTGGACGATGACGCTCATCGCGTAATCGAGGTACGAGCGCCGCATCTCCTGATCAATGGTGATCTGTCGGATTCCGCGTTCCAATTCAGGGCCTCCAAAAAAGCGTGTAAAGTAGCTAGGTTAAACCGGTCAATTGTACCATTTTGGCGCGTACATTCGCAGAAAACGCTCCTGGAGCGGGGTGGGCGTGCCAGAAAGTCAGATCATCGTCCAGCGCGACGGGCAGATATTGGTCACGCCGGGTGCGAATCAGGCGGAGCTTGCGGTATACGTACGCGCCTGCGCCCAACTCGACGCGATCGTCGCCGGCAGCTACCGATTCCGAATCAGCCCGGTCGCGCTCTGGGGCTCGGCCGCACGCGGCCTCACGGTTGAGACAATCCTTGACTCGCTTGACCGTCATGCCGCCACACCGCTGCCGGCCGCCTTCGCCGCAACGGTCGTCGACATAATGTCTCGCTACGGCCGCCTGTGTATCGTGCCGGCCGGGAATGGATGCTCACGCGTCACGGGTGACCGGGCGCTCCTCACCGAACTGGGCATCGAACCGGACGCTGTATTCAGTGAGCCGGAGCTGGCGCGCCTCCGGCTGGAACTGGCAGGGCGGGGTTGGCCGCTGGTCGATCGACGCGGACTCGATGGCGCGCGCCGGCTGGGGTTCAGCTGGCGTGAGAGTGTCTGCTTGCGTCCGTACCAACGCGCGGCTGTCGGAGCGTTCGTCGCCGCCGGGAGTGGCGTCGTTCTGCTGCCTTGCGGGGCGGGTAAGACGGTCGTCGGCGTCGGCGCGGCCGTGGAGTGTGGCGGGCCGGCGCTGATCCTCGTGCCCTCGACGGCGATTGCCGAGCAATGGAAGCGCGCGCTGCTCGAGATGACCACGCTAAGGGAGGACCAGGTCGTCGTCTGGTCTCGCGGAGCGCGGCCGGC
>DATGQR010000659.1:0-6803 GCA_035304105.1 Thermomicrobiales bacterium
CAGCCTCTTCCCGAAGCTCGGGCGAGTCAACGTCGTGCGCGCCTGGGCCGGCATCATGGGCTTCACCGCCGACGGCCTGCCGCTGATTGGCCCCTATGAGCCAGCCCGAGGCCTCTACCTCAGCGCCGGCTACAACGGCGGCGGCTTCTCCTGGGGCCCCGTCGTTGGCAAGGCCCTCGCCCAGCTCATCACCGACGGCCACACGTCGTTCGACCTCTCCCCCTTCGACCCCAACCGCTTCGCCGGCGGCCCGGTCGAATGGCTCAACCCATCCACCGCCGGGGAGAAGAACAACCCGAAGTCGATGCTGGAGCTGCAGGAGTGAAGACCCTCACCCCCAACCCGCGACCCGCTTCGCGGGTACCCCGCCCACTCGCTGCGCGGAGGGAGAGGGGGAGTGGAACGGTGTGCCGATCGCGACCTAATCCCTATCTTGCCCCCCTCTCCCCGCGGAGCGCAGCGGAGCAGTGGGAGAGGGGAAGGGGGTGAGTAATGACTTCCGACCGCTGGCACATCCCGGAACCACTACGCCGCGAAATGGTCGCGATCGCCCGCGACTTTCGCAAAACTCCCACACCGACTGAGGCGGTGCTCTGGCAACGTCTCCGCGGTCGCCAGATTGCCGGCGTCAAGTTCCGCCGCCAGCAGCCGATTGGCCCCTTCGTCGTCGACTTCTGCACGCCCCGCCTGCGTCTGGTCATCGAAATCGACGGCCCAATCCATGCTGCGCTACAAGAGCGTGAGCGCGACACCGAACGGCAACGCCTGATTGAAAGCCTGGGATTCCGCTTCTTGCGGATCCCGACCGACGACATCGAGTGTGACTTAGAGGAGGTGCTTCAGCGCATCCAAGCCCAAATCATCCAGATCCAAAGCCAACGAACGATTAACTAGCTCCCACTCCCCCTCTCCCTCCGCGCAGCGAGTGGGAGAGGGGGCCGGGGGGTGAGGGAAGGACCGGAACTCGAAATGTCCACCACTCCACGCCACGTCCTCAACGAGATGACCTGGCCCGAGGTCAAGGAGGCGCTGAAGGACGTCCAGATCGCGCTGATCCCAACCGGGTCGGCCGAACAGCACGGACCGAACACGACCTTCTTCACCGACACCGGCCGCGCCGAGGGCTTCTGCCACCTGTTGGCAGAGAAGCTCTATCCCCGCGCGCTGGCCGCGCCGCCGGTCGGCTACGGCGTCTCCTACCACCACATGCGCTTCCCCGGCACGATCACCCTCAAGCCGGAAACGTTTATGGCCATCGTCTACGAAGTCGTCGAGAGCCTGCACCGGCACGGCATCGAGCATTTCCTGATCGTCAACGGCCACGGCGGCAACATGCCGGCGCTGCAGCTGGTCACCATGAAGCTGCGCTACGAGCTGGGCGTCAAGATCGCCTACCTGACGCCCACCGAGGTGGCCCGTGATGTCGTCAACGAGGGCAAGACCGCCGAGCGGATCGGCCACGCCTGCGAGAACGAGGCCAGCCAGCTGCTCTACCTGGGCTATGACTGGGCGGTGCGCTCCTCGGCGCTGGCGCCCGGCGAGATCCAGCCCGACCCCTACCCGCAGGCCGGCTTCCAGGGTCGCATCAAGGTGCCGTACTTCTTCGACGAGGTCACCGCCAACGGCGCGCTCGGCGATGCGCGCGGCGCCTCGGTCGAGTATGGCGAGGCGACAGTCGAAGCGGCCTGCGAGCGCATCGTGGAGTTTATCGAGGCGTTTGTGGCATCCTGACCAACTCGGCGGCACGAGCCCTTCACATATGCGTAAAATAGGGCCTATCGTTGCTACGATAGTATTGGGTGCCGATCGCTACGAGCAGACGTTGGGCCGGGCGCCGTAGCGCAACGAGTGAGGGTTCTGGAGTGGAGAGAGACGGACGGCGCGTGATGGTTGATCCAGACCAGCTCGATCGCCAGATCATCAGCATGCTGCAAGCCGATGGGCGCTGCTCGAACCGCGAGATCGCCCGCAACCTCGGCGTGCCCGAGGCGACCGTGCGCTACCGCGTGCGGCGGCTAACCGAGAGCGGCTTGTTACGCATCACGGCCCTGGTAGAGCCGGAGCGGCTGGGCTATACCCTGACCGCCGTCATCTCGCTCCAGGCTGAGGCCGAACGCGTCCCCGAGATCGCCAAGACGCTGGCGTCGTTCCCGGAAGTCATGTACCTGGTGATCACCACCGGCGAGTACGACATCATCCTGACCGCCACCTTCCTCGACCAGGATGATCTCTACAACTTCCTGACGCACCGCCTGGCCACCATCGAGGGCGTCACGCGCTCGAACACCGCCATCGGCCTCAATATCGTCAAGCGTGACTTCGAATGGGTCTCCGCCCTGACCGCCAGCCTGGCCGAGGGCAAGCACCCCATCATCAGCCTGGAGTGACGCCACGAGCGGCGGGGCCGACAACACGCGCGACCTGCTGAGCTTCGGGGAGACGATGATCCGGCTGGCGGCGCCGGATCACGAGCGCCTCGAAGTCGCGGCCGCGCTCGAACTGTCCATCGGCGGCACGGAGTCCAACGTCGCCGTCGCCCTGGCGCGCCTGGGGCGACGGGTGACCTGGCTCTCCGCCCTGCCCGCCAATCCCCTCGGCCGCCGTATCGCCGGGACGCTCCAGAGCCACGGCGTCGACACCAGTCAGGTCATTTGGGCCGAGGACGCCCGCGCCGGCGTCTATTTCCTGGAACCCGGCGCCTCGCCGCGCCCGACCCGCGTGGTCTACGACCGCGCCGACTCCGCCCTGGCGCTGATCGACCCCGGTGCCCTGCCCTACGATGAGGTCGCCCGGAGCCGCGCCCTGCACCTGACCGGTATCACCCCGGCGCTCTCCGCCAACTGCGCCACCGCCTGCCGCCGGCTGGTCGATCGCGCGAGCGAGAGCGGCGTGCCCCTCATCTTCGACGTCAATTACCGCAGCCTGCTCTGGTCGCCGGACGAGGCCGCCCGGGGTCTCGCCTTCTTCGTTGAAAACGCCAACCTGCTCGTCTGCGGCCGGGGCGACGCCGCCACGATCTGGGGCATCGACGGCTCCGCCGACGAGACAGCCCGGGCGCTGCTAGAACGCTCGGCCGCTCGCCTGGCCGTCGTCACCGACGGCGACCAGGGCGCGACGGCCCTGACACGGGATGGAGAGATCTACCGGCAGGCCGCGCCCGAGGTTCAGGTGATCGACCCGGTCGGCGCGGGCGACGGCTTCCTGGCCGGCTTTCTGCACGTCTGGCTCGACGCCCCGGACGACATCCCCGGCGCGCTGCGTTCCGGTGTCGCCCTCGCCAGCCTCCAGATGACCATGCCCGGCGATCTGGCCATCGTCACCGCGGACGAGCTGGCCGCGGCCATCGCGGCGCTCGACGCCTCCGGCGCCGACATCATCCGCTAACACCGCCGCCCGGCGACGCTTAACGCACATTTCCCCGATCCTGTAGCAAAGCTGTAACGACTGCGAGCCGGCTTAGGCAAGTCCGTGACGTACCCCGCGCGACACTGTCATTGGCAATCGGCGTCGGCGCGCATGGAGCCGCGACGCGGCGCCTCGAACCGGACCGCGAGGAGGCTCCCATGACCGGCATCCAGCCCCCTGCCAGGGCGTTGAGCGCCCGCCGGATTCTCCCCATCGCCCTGATCGGCATGCTCGTGGCCACCATGCTCGCGCCCGGCGCGTCCGCCCGGCAGGCGCCCTCTCCGGACAACCCGGCGGCGCTCGGGAGCTTCTTCGACGCCGAGATGACGGCGCGGATGGAAGAACACGACATCGCTGGCGGAGTGGTCGCCGTCGTCCACGACGGCGCGCCCATCTTCCTGCGCGGCTACGGCTCCGCCAACGTCGAGACGCGGACCCCGGTCGATCCGGAGACGACGATGTTCCGCATCGGCTCGGTCACCAAGCTCTTCACCGCCACGGCCGTCATGCAGCTCGCCGAGCAGGGCAAGCTCGACCTCGACGCCGACGTTAACGCCTACCTCGACTTCGAGATCCCGGCCGCCTACGGCCAGTCCATCACGCTCCGCCACCTGCTGACCCACACCGCCGGCTTCGAGAACCGCTGGATCGGCATGTGGCCGGATGACGCCGAGGACATCGAGCCGCTCGGCGAGTGGCTGGCCGCCAATATCCCCGAGCGGGTGCGCCCGCCCGGCGAGGCCACGGCCTACTCCAACTATGGCGCGTCGCTCGCCGGCTACATCGTCGAGCGCGTCTCTGGGATGCCGTATGCCGACTACATCGACCAGCACATCCTGCGCCCGCTGGGCATGACGCGCACCACCGCCCGGCAACCGGTGCCAGACGATCTGCGGCCCGCGCTCTCCCGCGGCTACGAGTGGTCTGGCGGAAAATTCGAGGCGCGCGACTTCGAGTGGCTGAACATGGCGCCAGCGGGCGTCATCAGCGCCTCAGGCGCCGACATGGCGCGCTTCATGCTCGCCCATCTCCAGGGCGGCCAGTACGAGGCGGCCCGCATCCTCGCCGCCGAGACGGCGCGGCAAATGCACGCGCGGCAGTTCGCCAACTCCCCGACGCTCAACGGCATCGGCTACGGCTTCTACGAGATGAGCCGCAACGGGGAGCGGGTCATCGGCCACGGCGGAGACACGCTCGTCTTCCATAGCGTGCTCGCCCTCTTCCCCGATCGGGACCTGGGTCTGTTCGTCGCGTTCAACACCGCGAACGCGGGCGAGGCGGCCGAGGATGTCCGCGACGCCTTCATCGACCACTTCTTCCCGGCCGCAGATCAGGACCTTCCCGCGGCCACCGTAGACGCAGGCACGCTCGACGACCTGGCCGGCAGCTACCGGCTCACCAACTCCACCTACTCCGGCGTCGAGAAATTCTTCGGCCTGCTCGGGGCCTACCGGGTGAGCATCAATGGCGATACCCTGACGCTCGCGGCGCCCGCCGGCGATGAGATGCTGCCGCGGCGCGTGACGATCTACCGCCCGGTCGAATCGAGCGACCCCGGCGAGCTGCTCTTCCAGGAGGAGAACGGCGCCGGCCTGCTGGCCTTCCGCATCGATGAGGCGGGAACGACCTACGCCTTCGTCGGCTCCGCGCCAGTCTTCGCGCTCGAAAAACTGGAGTGGCACGAGCGGCCGGTGCTCCACCAGATCGCCCTGAGCGGCCTGCTGCTGACGCTGATCTCCGGCCTGGCCGCGGCGCTGCTCGCCTTCCGCCACGCCCGGCGGCTTCCGGTCCCACGACCTGCCGCCCGCGCCGCCGGCTGGCTGCTGGCAGTGCTCGGCGCTCTGAGCCTGCTCCTGCTACTCGGCCTGGGCGTCGTGGTGATCCGGATCCAGCAACTCTTCGCTGGAGACGTGACTCTCCTTAGCACCGTCCTGGTGATCCCGCCGCTGATCGTCGCCGGCTCGCTCGCCGCGGCGGTCCTCGCCATCCCGCTCTGGCGCGGCCACGAGTGGACTCTGGCCGGCCGCATCCACTACACCCTGATCGCCCTGGCCGGCCTCGCCCTCACCTGGTTCCTCGCCTACTGGAACCTCCTGGGCTGGCACTACTAACCCCCACCCCGCACCCTCCCTATCCCCACCCGCGACGTCCCCGCCCCACCGCTCGCGGGTGGAGGCACTCCATGTTTCAATTTGCGAATCACCTAAGCGTGGACTAGTAGTCGAGTTCATCCACACTCGTAGGGGTGGAGACAAGCTCCACCCCTACGAGCGTCGAAGACGCAAGCCGCCATCAAGCACCCCGACCTAATCCCTAATCCCTAATCCCTACGATCTCCACAACCGCTCGGCCAGCGTTGGCTTCTCCGGGTAACGCCCCGTCTTCTCGACGTTGCGCTCGGTGCGGCGGCGGCTCCACATCACCGCCTGGCTGCCGATCCAGCGCAGCGGCTCGCGCTCCCAGTTGCGCGGCTTATGGGTCGTCATCGGCAGCTCGGTCAGTTCCGACTTCGTCTCGGTGATCAGGTCGGTCAGCGTGCGGCCCGAGAGGTTGGTCGTCGCCACGCCGTCGCCGGTGTAGCCGAAGCCGAAGGCCACGCCGGTCGAGGGGCTGTAGGCCATCGTCGGCATGTGGTCGCGTGGCATCCCCAGCACCCCGCCCCAGGCGTGGGTGAACTTCACGTCCTCGAGCATTGGGAACCAGGAGCGCGCCGACTTCCGGCCGTGCTCGAAGATGTCCTCCTGCAGGTTGATCGCGTCAGTGATCTTCGAGCCGAAGGGGTAGTGCGAGCGGTACGGCCCGAAGGCAATCCGGCCGTCGGCGGTATGGTTCAGGTAGCCGCCCTCGACGCCGAAGCCGCCCACTACCTCGCGCCGCTCCCAGCCGATCTCGGCCCAGATATCGTCGCTCAAGGGCTCGGTGATGACGATGTGCGAGGTGATCGGCAGAATCACTCGCGAGAGCTTCGGCTGCTCAGCCAGGTACGCCTCCCCGGCCAGCACGATCACTTTCGCTGTCACGTCGCCCCGCGCGGTGTGGAAGACCGGCGCTGGCGGGCCAGGCGTGAAATCCAGCACCGCCGTCTGCTCGTAGATCGTGCCGCCGTGGCGCTCGACCGCCCGCGCCAGGCCGCGCGCCAGCCGCGCCGGCTGCACCGCCGCGCCCTCGCGATTCCAGAACGAGCCAACCGCACCGGCCACCCGGATGCGCTCCTCGGTCTGCCCTGCGTCCAGCAGCTCGTAATGGTCCTCCAGGCCAACGTCGCGAAACTCGTTGTAGGTCTTCTCGAGCAGCGGCAGCTCCCACTCCGCGCGGGCGATCTCCAGCTCGCCGCCCTTGGCGTAGTGCGCGTCGATGCCCTCTAACTCGCAGACTCGCCCGACATCGTCGACCGAGTC
>DATGQR010000660.1:0-5366 GCA_035304105.1 Thermomicrobiales bacterium
AGGCTATAGCCGATGTCGCCGACCAGCCGCATGCGCTCGCCGGTCTGCTCCAGCGTGCCCAGCTCCAGCCGAAAGTACAACCCGTCGCCATCGACCAGCACGACCCGGAACGTCGGCGTCAGCTCCAGCCGCGAGGGCCGCACGTCTTCCGGCGGCACAAAGTCGTCCGGCAGCGGCGCGGTTTCGAACGTGACGTCCACCGCGATACGCTCCGGCTCGCCGGGCAGCTCGATGGCGTGCGGCTGGATGCGCTCCTCAACCAGCCGGGCCAGCATCGCGTCGAGCGGTTGCTCGGCCAGGTCGTCGCGGAAGTACACCGTCTGGCCGGCACGGGCGGCGTCTAGGATGACATAACGACCGCTCGAGCCGGAGCGGGACAGGCGCCCGAACTCGCGCTGGACCGGCATGACCTCGACGAAGCCGGGCAGGTCGTCGTAGGCATCGCGCAGGACATGCGGAGGAATCGCCGTGCCGATCCGGCGATCCGGCTCGACGCGCAGGTCCGCCCCGATCTGGTGGGCCGCCTGGTCGTCCTGCGAAGTCCGCCAGGTGGTGGCGTAGGCGACCGAGAACAGTCCGATACCGGTGGCCAGCATCAGCAGCAGCGCGGCGCGAGCATAGCGCAGCGGTCGCCGGGCGACCTGCCAAGCGCCGAGCGCCGGGACGAGCAGGGTGCTGCGCGCTGTCACCGACTCGGCCAGCCGGGAGATCATCGGCAGCGTGCGGAGCGCGACCACGCCGCCGGCCAGCAGGCCCAGTGCTGGAGCGGCAACCAGCAATGGGTCGATCCCGAGCCGCCCCTGGACCGTCTCGGTGATCGGCGCGCCGAAGCGCCGCAGCTGCCAGAAGCCGATGCCGGCCACCAGCAGCAGGGCAATGTCGATCCCCGCCCGCTGGACGAGTCCGCGCGGCGTCTCCCGCGCGCGCTGGGCCCGCACGTCGCCGAACTGCTGCGCCGAGCGGTAGGCCGGTAGCGCCAGGGCAATCAGGCAGCCCAGCGCCGCCAGGCCGGCAACGATGTAGCTGGGGCGGGTCACCACCGGGTTGATGGCCAGCTCGATCTCGGCCAGCGGCCCAACGACGTTCATCGCTCTCAGCACCAATGTCGCCAGCCAGGGCGCGACCAGCGCTGCCGGCACGGTCAGCAACAAGCCCTCCATCAGCGCCATCGAGAGGATCTGCGAGCTGGCTGCGCCGCGCGAGCGCAGCAGGTTGGTCTCAATCTGGCGACTCTCGGCCAGTAATCCGGCCGTCAGCAGCAACGCGTAACCGGCCAACACGGCGAGCTGAATCGTCAAGATCAGCACCGACGAGCGTGTCACCAGCAGCGAGCGCTCGGTGTCGCGCAGGATCTGGACCAGCCCGGTCTCGACGCGCGCCCGGTTGCTGCTGCTGCGCCCGGCATTGACGCGCCCCTCGAGTTGCTCAACCGCGCGCCGCAGGGGGCTAATCTCGGAGACGGTCAGGTTGTCGTGGTTCGGGAAGACCCGCCACTCAACCTCAGCGCTGAACGGGGATACCGGCCCGAACAGGGTCTCCGGCGGCACGACCAGCGGCCCATAGGTCGTGAACGATGAGCCGATCTCGACGCCGTTGATGTCGATCTCGTCGCCGTACCAGTAGGGGTCGAGCGCGTCATCGACGCTGTAAATCCCGACGATGCGCACCGGCACGCGCACGGCAGCGTCGCGCCGGTTGGTCAGCTCCAGCTCGTCGCCCACGCCATAGCCCAGCGTCACAGAGACCGAATCCGGGATGGCGACTTCGTATGGCGCGTTGCCCGGCGCGGGCCACTGGCCCTCGACGATCGTCGCGTGGTCCTCGATCTGCTCGAAGGTGCGGAAGATGGCCAGGTCGGTGACCGTCTCGCCGGGTTGATCGGGCAGGGCATAGGAATCGCTGGTGCCGCGCCGGTAGACGGTCCCACCGGTCAGCGCGAAGGCGCGCCGGATCTCGGCGTCGGCGCGCTCCTCCATGGCGGCAAGGTCGCGCGGCAGGACGCGCGCGAAGACGACCAGATTGGCGTCCTGCACCGGCGCGTCGGCCAGCGTGCGGCGCGCCGCGCTCAATGACACGGCGTCGGAGTAGATCGGCCCGGACGCCACCAGCATCGTCGCCAGCAGGATCGTGATGACGGCTGCCATCAGGATCACCCGGTCGGCGATCGCGCGTCGCACGACGACACGCCATGAAGTGGCGAGCACCGACCACATGTAAGCGTTGGCCTCCATCTCCCGACACTGGCTTCTCCGTGGGACCTGCCCGCGGCATGCTAACAAAAGCTACGCATTCCCCGCTGATCCGGTTGCCTTTCTCCGCGGTGCGCGGGAATAGCGGCGCGCCGTTTCGCATTTCAGGGATGGTGAACGTATGATTGCTTGTTGATACCGGGTCTCATCAACGGAGGTTGCCGGCGACGATGTCAATCCTCAAGCTCCACGATGTCAGCGTACGCTACGGCCACCTCCTCGCGCTCGATTCTGTCTCGATTCAAATCCCCAGCGGCGCAGTGACCGGACTGATCGGCCCCAACGGCAGCGGCAAGAGCACACTGATCAAGACGATCGCTGGCGAGATCACCAGCTACGAGGGCGAGCTGACCTGGGATGGCCAGCCGCTCGATCGCACTCGCACGCGGATCGCTTACGTGCCGCAGGCCCGCGAAGTCAACTGGGATTTCCCGCTGAGCGGGCTGGACCTGGTGCTAATGGGCCGCAGCCGCGCGGCAGGCTGGTTCGGGCGCTACAGCGCCGAGGACCGCGCGGCCGCCCTGGCGGCTCTGGAGCGGCTGTCCTGCGCGGACGCGGCCGAGCGCCACATCAGCCAGTTCTCCGGCGGCCAGCAACAGCGCCTGTTCCTGGCCCGTGCACTGGTTCGGGAGCCCGAGATCGTGCTGCTCGACGAGCCGATGACCGGGCTCGACGTCACCACCCGTGAGATCATCCACGAGCTCATTGAGGAATTCGCCGCTGGCGGGGCGGCCGTCGTCATGGCGACGCACGATCTCGAGAAGGTGCAGGCACTGTGTGACCGGCTGGTCTGCCTGAACCGCCGGGTGATCGCGCACGGCCCGACCAGCACCGTCTTCACGCCCGAGGTCCTGCGCGCCACGTTCGGCGGCCGGGTCGCGGTGTTTGCATAGCCATGCTTGAGTTCCTGACCGAACCCTGGAGCTACCCGTTCATGCAGCGGGCGTTCATCGAGGTCGTGATCATCGGAATCGCGACCGGGCTGGTCGGCTGCCTGGTCGTCCTGCGCGGGCTGGCCTTCATTGGCGATGCCCTGATCCACGCCGTCTTCCCTGGCGTCGTCCTGGCGATGATCCTGGGCTACGACATCATGCTGGGGGCGTTCATCTTCGGCGGCGCGACAGCGCTGGGCATCGGTCTGGCCTCGCGCAACCAGCGCGTCAGCCACGACGCGGCGATCGGCGTGGTCTTCACCGCCTTCTTCGCGCTCGGCATCGTCATGGTCAGCGCCCGGCGCGGCTTCGCCGGCGAAGTCACGGCTCTGCTCTTCGGCAATATCCTTGCCATCTCCGAGCGCGACATCCTGATCACCGCCGCGCTGGCGGCCGGCGTCATCCTGACGACGCTGGCCTTCATGCGTGTCTTCGTGCTGATCGCATTCGACCGCACCCTGGCGGCCTCGGCCGGCTACCCGGTCTTCCGCCTGGAGCTGCTCCTGCTGCTGCTCGTCACCGTGACGGTCGTCTTTAGCCTGCAGGCCATCGGCAACCTGCTGGTGCTGTCGCTGCTGGTCACCCCAGCGGCGGCCGCGCGCGTCCTGACCGACCGGCTTACCCGCATGCTGGTCTTCAGCGTCCTGATCGCCGTCGGCAGCGGCATCACCGGCCTCTACGTCTCGTTCCACTACGACCTCTCAGCCAGCGGCTCGATCGCCCTGACCACGACGAGCGTGTTCCTGCTGGCGCTCGTCTTCGCTCCCCGGCACGGCTATGTCAGCCGCTACCTCCAGTTCCGCCGCGGCGAGCACCACGCCCATCATTTTCACGAGGTACACGAGGAATCGCAGGTTGAGGGAACAGGGAATAGGTAGCAGGGGAGAGGGATTAGGGATCAGGTTGGAGTTAGTAGGAAGAGGCTCCCTCCCCTAACGCCTCCCGGGTACCCGCGTGCGGATGTGAGGAATCGGTGCCCTGTTGATGGGCTGAGGCCAGCGACGTGAGGGTTGAGTTTCCGGGCTAGCCCTCACCCCCGGCCGCGGCCCAGAGGGCCGGGGGTGAGGGCTATCTGTCCCTGTTCCCTCTTCCCAGTTCCCTGTTGCCTACCCCTACATGGCAGTGATGTTGAAGCCGCAGTCGGCGTAGATGACCTGGCCAGTGACGCCGCTGGAGAGGTCGGAGGCCAGGAAGAGGCCGACGTTGCCGACTTCTTCGAGCGTGATGTTGCGGCGCAGCGGGGCACGCTCTTCCATCAGTTCGCGGGCCGTCGAGATGGCGCCGACCGCGCTGGCGGCCAGGGTGCGCATCGGGCCGGAGGAGATCGCGTTGACGCGGATGTTCTGCGGGCCGAGGTCGGCCGCAAGGTAGCGCACGCTCGACTCCAGCGAAGCCTTGGCCGCCGACATCACGTTGTAGTTGGGAACGACACGCTCCGCCGCCAGATAGGTCATCGTGATAATGCTGCCACCCCCGGCCGCCTCCATCAGCGGCTCGGCGTAGCGGCTGCACTCGATCAGAGAGTAGGTGTTGACGTCCTGGGCCAGCAGGAAGCCGTCGCGCGAGATCTGGCTGTAGCGCCCGGTGATCTCTTCGCGGTTCGCGAACGAGATGGAATGCACAAAAACGTCGAGCTTGCCCCAGCGCTCCCCTACTGCCTGGAAGAGCGCCTCGACCTGCCCGTCCTCCTGCACGTTGCAGGGCACCATCAAGATATCGGCGGCGCTGTCCCAGCCGGCTACGAGCTTGTCCAGGTTACGGCGCATGCGGTCGTCGGGGAGGTGGCTGAAGGCCAGCTCGGCACCCTCGCGGTGGAGCGCGTCGCTGATGCCCCAGGCCAGCGAGCGATGATTCGCCACGCCCATCACCAGCACCTTCTTGCCGTCCATCAAACCCATGTTCTTATCCCCTCACCATTCCCGCGTCAATCGGACTACGCCCGCCGCCCGGGCAACGCGCCCAAGTCTAGACGAGAGCCACACGTCAGCCTCGATAGTCGCGCCGGACGATCGCGTAGAGGCGCACCGTCTCCAGCCGCCCCTTCGCATAGTACGCATCGCGCATGATGCCTTCGAACTGCAAGCCGCACTTCTCCATCACCCGGTACGAGCCGACATTATCAAGCCGGCAGACCGCCTCGATGCGACACAGGCCCATGTGGCGAAAGCCGAAGTCGATGACAGCC